>NZ_AUTI01000311.1:0-16566 GCF_000497995.1 Pseudoalteromonas sp. TB25 | reverse complement strand
CCGCCTTAGTAGCGCATCATGGGCCAGAAGCCGTGGCCGCATTTGGAGTAGGAAGCCGGATAGAATCTATTGCAAGTATATTAGTGCTTGCGCTATCGATGACATTACCGCCATTTGTGAGTCAAAACTTTGGGGCTGGCAAATTATGCCGTGTTAAAGAAGCGTATACCGGCACACTAAAATTTGTGATGGTATGGCAATTTGCCATTTACGTATTACTAATTGCATTTTCAGGTGTTATAAGCCAATTATTTGGTAAAGAACAAGCCGTAATAGATGTAATTAAGCTCTTTATTTATACCATCCCACTAAGCTATGGCTTACAAGGGGTGATCATATTATCAAACTCATCGTTTAATGCTTTACACAAACCAATGAACGCATTGGTACTAAGCGTTATTCGTTTATTCATATTTTATGTACCATTTGCTTATATCGGCAACGAAATAGCCGGATTATTAGGGTTATTTATAGGCGCTGCCATAGGTAATTTATTTACAGCAATAGTGGCATATAAATGGTTTATGAAAAAACTAGAAGCGCTGAGCGGCGAATCGTTACAGGAGTGCAATAATTGAGCGACCATTTTCAGTTAAAATCACATTTCAAACCAGCAGGCGATCAGCCTACCNCCGCCATTAAACAGCTATGCGAAGGGTTAGAAGCGGGGCTTGCACACCAAACGTTATTAGGTGCCACCGGTACAGGTAAAACCTTTACTATGGCCAATATTATTAGCGATTTAAATCGTCCAACAATAATAATGGCGCACAATAAAACATTGGCTGCGCAGCTATACGGCGAGATGAAAGAGTTTTTTCCTAAAAACGCGGTTGAATACTTTGTATCGTATTACGATTACTACCAGCCAGAAGCCTATGTTGTATCTAGCGACACATTTATTGAAAAAGATGCTTCGATAAATGAGCACATAGAGCAAATGCGTTTAAGTGCGACCAAAGCATTGCTTGAGCGTCGCGACACCATTATTGTGGCATCGGTATCGGCTATTTATGGTTTGGGTGACCCTAAATCGTACAT
Organism: Pseudoalteromonas sp. TB25; assembly: GCF_000497995.1. Taxonomy (NCBI): domain Bacteria; kingdom Pseudomonadati; phylum Pseudomonadota; class Gammaproteobacteria; order Alteromonadales; family Pseudoalteromonadaceae; genus Pseudoalteromonas; species Pseudoalteromonas sp. TB25. Next base: position 15,525 of record NZ_AUTI01000311.1, on the reverse strand, counting down.
GAAAATGATGCTGCTTTTAAAAGTGGGCGAAAAAGTAGATCAACGCGACATGCTACGCCGCCTTGCTGAAATACAATATACCCGCAATGATATAGATTTTAGCCGAGGTACATACCGTGTACGTGGCGAAGTAGTTGACATATTCCCAGCAGAATCAGACACATTTGCTGTACGAGTAGAAATGTTTGATGATGAAATAGAACGCTTAAGTATTTTTGACCCGCTTACCGGTGCAATTGAAAAGCACATAGTGCGCGCTACTATTTATCCTAAAACGCACTATGTTACCCCGCGTGAAAAAATACTTGGCGCTATCGAAAAAATAAAAGAAGAACTAAAAGAGCGACGCGCCCAGTTACTCAGTGCAAACAAGTTAGTAGAAGAGCAACGTGTAGCACAGCGAACGCAATACGATATAGAAATGATGACCGAGCTAGGTTATTGCTCGGGTATAGAAAACTACAGCCGTTATTTATCGGGGCGTACGCCAGGCGATCCGCCGCCAACATTGCTTGATTACCTACCTGATGACGCATTAATGATTATTGATGAATCGCATGTAACCGTATCGCAAATTGGCGCAATGTATAAAGGCGACAGAAGCCGTAAAGAAAACCTTGTTGAGTATGGTTTTAGAATGCCCTCAGCAATGGATAATAGGCCACTGCGCTTTGAAGAATTTGAAGCCATAGCACCACAAACTATTTATGTATCGGCAACGCCTGGCGACTTTGAGTTAGAACGCTGCGCGGGCGAAATTGCAGAGCAAGTAATTCGCCCAACAGGGCTGCTCGACCCACTTATAGAAGTACGTCCTGTGGGCGATCAAGTTGATGATTTACTCTCAGAAATATACAAAAGTGTGGAGAAGGGCGAACGCGTACTGGTAACTACACTTACTAAACGTATGTCTGAGGATTTAACAGATTACCTAAGCGAGCATAATGTAAAAGTACGTTACTTACATTCAGACATTGATACCGTTGAGCGCGTAGAAATAATTCGTGACTTACGAGCTGGCGTGTTTGATGTGTTAGTGGGCATTAACTTACTGCGAGAGGGCCTTGATATGCCAGAGGTGGCACTTGTTGCCATACTTGATGCTGACAAAGAGGGTTTTTTACGCTCGGCTCGCTCGCTGATACAAACTATTGGCCGTGCTGCGCGTCACTTAGATGGCCGCGCTATTTTATATGGCGACAGAATTACAAAATCAATGGCAAAAGCCATGGACGAAACAGCACGCAGGCGCGAAATTCAGCATGCATACAACGTTGAGCACGGCATAGAGCCTCATGCTCTGGCTAAAAAAATACTTGATGTAATGGATGTAGGCGAAGAAGCGGCCCCTAAAGACAACCTTAAACTTATTCGTAAAGAGTCTAAAAAGGTTCTTAGTGCGAAAGAAATTGCCGTGCAAATTAAGCAGCTTGAAACCAAAATGCATGCATACGCAAGCGACCTAGAATTTGAAAAAGCGGGCTCTGTTCGCGATGAAATACATGAACTACAACAACAGTTGATTAATTAAAAATGACAGCAAACTTTACACCTCTTATTACTGCGCTTGAAGACGCGCCAATTTTAAAAAATGAACTGTGTCGTGTTTTTCATGGCCGAGGCCACAGCGTCGAAGCATTAAGCCATATTAATTTAGACTTTTACCCGCCCAGTTTATTTTTGGTTTCGTACGACGAAATTGACGAGCAAACACTAAGCGAGCTCACCAATGTTGTGTGGCAGTGGGCACAAGAAAAACAGCCTGAGCTTATTACGTCACTTGTGTACCAGCAACGTGCTGGCGTACAAAGCCAAAACACCGTGGTTTATGGGCAATTACCTAACCCACATGTTGTAACCGAAAATGGCATTCGTTTTTTGGTTGATTTACAGAGCCGTCAAAATACCGGAATATTTCCTGATATGCGTAGCGGCCGTGAATTTGTAATGGCTAACAGCAAGCATGGCAAAGTGCTTAATTTGTTTTCGTATACATGTGGGTTTTCGCTTGCCGCCATGCAAGGCGGTGCAGATCATGTGATGAACATGGATATGAGCAAAGGTGTACTTAAAGTCGGCAAGCAAAACCATCAACTAAACGGTTTTGAGCGCGGGGTAAGTTTTTTACCTCACGATATTTTAAAGTCGTTTGGAAAGCTAAAAAAAGCAGCCCCGTTTGATTTAATAATAGTTGATCCGCCAAGCTTTCAAAAAGGCAGCTTTATATTAACTAAAGATTATCAAAAAGTGCTGCGCAGGTTGCCAGAGCTACTTTGCGACAGCACACAATTATTATTGTGCGCTAATAGTCCAGAGCTTAGCGAAGATGCGTTTAAAGCATTAATAAACGAGCACACCCAAGGCGCAATTGAATTTGTTGAGCGTCTAGCCCCCACCGAGCGTTTTATTGAAGTAGACAACGACAAAAGTTTAAAAGCGCTTGTCTATAAAACGTCACAAATACCTGATTAAATGAAGCTCAGTAAACGCCTAACTGCCATTGATAGATTAATTTCGCAGCATCACGATATTATTTGGGATTGTTGCTGCGACCATGGTTATTTAGGCATGGCGCTATTAAAACGCGCAGCTGCAAACCAGGTTATTTTTGTAGATATAGTCGCCACTTTAATGAACGACTTAGAAGCGCAATTATCATCTATTAATAAATTACAAAAAACCTGTGATAAAAATCCGCAGTGGCAGGTCTTATGTCAGGATGTAGGCAAAATTGAAATTGCTCAAAGTAAAAGCCAAGTAGTTGTAATAGCGGGTGTTGGTGGTGAGCTGTTGTTAAGTTTAGTACAACAAATTATTGCTAATAACGCAGTGGAACATTTAAATAATGTTCGGTTTATTTTATGCCCAGTGCATCACACTTATAAGTTGCGAGTGGGTTTAAAACAACTCGGTTTAGGGCTTATAAGTGAACAAATAGTTTACGACAACAAACGTTTTTATGAAGTGATTGAAGTGAGCTTTAATACTAATAATGAAATTAGCCATACAGGCAACAAAATGTGGGACCTTGCTAGTACAGAGCACACTATGTACCAACGACAACTCATAAATCATTATAATAAAATGCTCAATAAAGATAAGCCATACTATCAAAAAGTTATAACAGACTATCAAGAACTCACCGATAGTTAAAAAAGCCCAAAAGTAGGGCGTACATGTGATCTAATTACGACATTGACGACGTAATGTGTTCATAGTTTATATCGCACAACGCGAGTTTATTTGGTTTATTTATGTCAGATAACAAGAGTCACATTAATCATTTGCTTAGCAATGAGCAAAAATGGCAACACAGTTACGAGCAACCTATTTCTTATGCACCCCTTGTGCAATTAGCTAATAGCAGTTGGGTGGTGCCACAGCATTTTTTACGATACAAGCACACGCTTCAAAGCGTAAACGAAGTACTTGAGAGTATTGAGTTTTCGGCTCACTTTAGAGTGCTCGCTGCACAAAAAGGTGAAGAAATCTATCTGCAAGTAGCAGTGCTGAGCCCTGATAACTACCAAAAAAGCGCATCTACTAACGAAGCCAAGGCCAAAAAACTATTATTTGGCAGACGCTGGATTGTAGAGGAAAACTTACCTACTTCAGAACTTATTCAAACCGCATTTTTAGCGTTAAAAGTAGCGCGTGAACATGAAGTAAGAGAGCTTTTTCAGTTAATGCAAAGCAGCGCAACAAGCACGCCATTTAATAACCATCACGATTTACCTGTAATGGCGCAAAACCCTGAACTTGTTAAAAGCGAAACGGTTACAAGTAACGTTGATGAAGTGCTTAAACGTATTGTATTTGCAGGAAAAAGTATTGAGCTTAAAAGTCAGCAGCAAGTAGCCGAGCAACATTTATATACTGTTGAGCTGTTGTGTGAGGATTGCCAGCTTAGCGAGTTTAATAAAAAAACAATCGCGTTTTTAACAGCAGACTCATCCGCTAATAGCTTTTTACACGCCTTAATTGCAGCATTGGTGGCCACAAGTAATGACTATGTAAACGAGCAATTTAAGTACAAAGGTTTTGCCCGCTTTAGTAAGCACGTTGCAGTTGAACAAATAGGTAACTTAAGTATCGCTATGCGCTCGCCAAGCACCGTAGGGCTTTGCTCTATGGGTAAGCAACATGCTAATCAGTTAAACTTTGAGATAGACAGTGGGCGAGCACCACAGGGCTGCGGGCAAGCTATTGGTGGGTTTTTAGCTGCTCACGGCATTGAGCAGCCAGAAAATGCGCATTTATATCCAAATTACCTATAACAACTTAAAGTTTATTAATTTCATCTTTAACGTTAAAGCTTGAATCAGTAACAATAGCCTCAAGTGTTTGTACACGCTCTTTTAATGCAAGCACTTGCGCGTTTGTTTCAGCTAATTGTTTATTGGCATCGCTGTTGTTGTTTTGCATTTTATGCTTAAACTCAAGATGCTTTTTATACATATCGTAAACTACTCCTGAGCCAACCGAAATTAGCACAATAAGTACAATCATCGTAGTTCCAGACATAACCTCATTCCTTCTCATTTTATTATTCGTTTATGGCTAAAGTATAACCTTTAAGCGCTTTTGATAAAGCTGACAATTGTAACTTAATTTGTATACTTTATTTAATACCAATCTGCTTATATACGGGGTCTATTTAACGTTAAGAAAATTACGCTAGAACTAGGCAAAAGTTTTTGTATCTAGTGTTCTAAATAAAAAATTTTTAACGACGTTATAGTGCAATTTAATTCGTTAAATTGATCAAAGATTTATGCAGGTTGGTATAAGTTCAGCTTTGAGCGTGTTCATCATTTATACACTTTAGATATTGTTTAATAGCTACATAGCCACCATATAATAAACATAATTAGTCAATACAGTGAGTTGCCATGTTAAATAATAAAATTCCACCGGTTATCGTTGTGCTGTTTTTTGCAGGCATAATGGCGCTTATTGCGCATTACAGTGTTATTGATTTCACCGCTTTTATTACCTACCTAGCAGCAAGTTTGGTCATTATTGGGTGTGTTTTTTGTATTGCAGGTGTGGCGAGCTTTAAAATAGCAAACACCACAGTAAATCCTAATAAACCTGAGCAAGCGTCAAAACTTATTACGGGCGGCATTTATAAAATTTCGCGTAACCCAATGTACGTAGGTTTTGCATTTATTTTAGCAGGGTGGGGTGTTTGGTTAAGTTCCTTGTGGGCGCTTTTATGTATTATCGGGTTTATTGCGTATTTAACGTTTTTTCAAATAATACCCGAGGAGCGTGCGCTCACTAAATTATTTGGTGAAGAGTTTACCGCCTATAAAGCGCGCGTAAAACGCTGGCTTTAATCAATACCATTGACTTAAAACCTGACAAACAAAAAAGGCTATCGATGATAGCCTTTTTTTGTTTGCAGCAATTGTATTACTAATTAATTGCGGCTTATTCGTATTCTAACGGGTCTGTAATGTTATTTAGTGCAAATGCTTCAAGGCGTTCTTGGCACGCGCCACATTTACCACAGGCCTTTTCACGGCCGTTATAACAGGTCCACGTTTGGCTGTAATCTAAACCCATTTCAATACCGTCGGTCAAAATACCAATTTTAGTATTATTTAAATACGGGCTAAAAATTTCTACCGCGTCGTAGTTCGCAATACGACACACATCATCCATTTTTTGCACAAATTCAGGACGGCAATCAGGGTAAATAGCATGATCCCCAGAGTGAGCGCCGTAATAAACTTGGCTAGCTTTAAGTGATACCGCGTAACCAACAGCAAGCGAGAGCAAAATCATATTACGATTAGGTACAATCGTACTTTTCATGCTTTCTTCTTCGTAATGGCCTTCAGGTACGTCAATATCATCAGTAAGTGATGAGCCACCAATAAGTTGGTTAATCGCCGAAATATCAACAATTTTATGTGGAACGTTTAATTTTTCACACACACTTGCCGCTACTTTAAGCTCTTTTACATGACGCTGACCATAGTCAAATGAAAGGGCATATACATCATGGCCTTGTTGCAGGGCTTTATTTAATACGGTAAATGAGTCCATACCGCCGGAATAAATAACAACTACTTTTTGCGTCATATCTGTTTTGCTCTTAGTTTTAATAGAGGTTTATATCAGGGCGCGATATACTACACGGCCGCAGCTTAAATAACAATTTTTGCACAGCGCTTTTTGGTTTTTTAATAGTAGCAATTTGGCTGCTAGGTAGTAAGTGAGATCTCTTTTGTACAAAATTAATGAAGTGTTTGAAACCATTCAAGGTGAAGCTAGCTTTACTGGCACACCCTCAATATTTTTACGTCTGCAAGGCTGCCCAGTAGGTTGCTCTTGGTGCGACACTAAGCAAACGTGGGATGTTGATAATGTATATAAAGTATCGCTGGATGAAACCGTAGAAAAAAAAGCCGACTCAGATCATTGGGCTAACGCCAGTACAGAGCAAATTTTAGCGTTGTTTCAATCGCGTGGGTATACCGCAAAGCATGTTGTAATTACCGGCGGCGAGCCATGCATGTTTGATTTAAATCCAGTATGTAACTTATTACACGAACACGGTTTTAGCACACAAATAGAAACCAGCGGCACGTTTGAAATACTCGCCCCAGAGCAAACATGGGTAACGGTATCGCCAAAAATCAATATGCGCGGCGGTTACGAAGTACTTACCAGCGCGATGAAGCGTGCCAACGAAATTAAACACCCCGTTGCCATGCAAAAGCATGTAGAAGAGTTAGAAGAATTATTTGCAAAAACAGGCGTTAACCCAAAGCTTGTTTATTTGCAGCCAATTAGCCAAAAAGTATCAGCAACCAAATTAGCAATCGACACCTGTATTGCCAAAAACTGGCGCTTATCAATACAAGTACATAAGTATTTAGGAATTAGTTAAAGCCAGCTTAAAGTTATATTACGTATGTTGGGTAGAGCGAAGCTAAACCCAACAAACCTCTACTTCCGCACAATTTTCTAATAACGTTTTATAATATTTAAATACGTAGGTCGGATAAGCGAAGCACCACCCGACAACCCTAAAGCTCATATCTTCTTCGCTAATAGCCATAACTAGTTTACTATGCGCGACTTAAAAATATTCTACTACTTACCACTAGGCTTATATGTCCGCAAATGCGCTTTACACCGACCTTTCTGATTACTACGACTTAATGTGTGCAGATATTAATTATCAAGCCCAAAGCAATTCTATTCACAGGCTGCACCAAATTTTTGGTAATGGCGCAAACACCCATCTCGATTTAGCATGTGGCACCGGCCCGCATGTACGCCACTTTATTGATAACGGTTATAAAAGTAGTGGGCTTGATTTTAACCAGCCAATGCTCGATAAAGCAAAAGTTCGCTGCCCAGAAGCGCAATTTTCGTTGCAAAACATGAGTGAATTTAAGGTCACTGAGCACTTGGATTTAATTACCTGCTTTTTGTATTCACTGCATTACTGCGACGGAATTGATAAGTTAAAAGAGTGCCTTGCTAGCGTGCACAATGCATTAAATGTAGGTGGGATATTTTGCTTTAACACGGTTGATAAAAACAAAATCGACAGCGATTCATTTGTAGAGCACACCGCAACAAGCGAAAATAGCTTCTTCACATTTCGATCTGGCTGGCACTACGGTGGCACTGGCAGCAAACAATTATTAAAACTCAGCATAGAAAAAACCACCGCAGATAAAACACTCGTATGGCACGACGAGCACCCAATGGTGGCTTTTAGTTATACCGAGCTTAAAGAAGCCTTAAAACCGTACTTTGAAATCCACATATTTGAACATGACTACGACAAAATAACCCCATGGGCAGAGCGCTCAGGCAACGCCATTTTTGTCTGCGTAAAAATTTAAGATAAACACTCATCAAGAAGAGATAAAAGTTTGGGTAGAGCGCAGCGAAACCCAACGAACCTCCAATATCCACGCCCCTAATAACCCCGCATTATATATTTGAAAACGTAGGTCGGATAAGCGAAGCGCCATCCGACACAGTAAATTATTTGAATTTCTGTGCATATCAATACCTTATTTTTGATATAAAAGTTCATCTTTATAGCGTTACCCTTAATAAAAAATAGGGGGAGCAACGTTATTACCAACTATAACAAATTGACTTTATGAAAGATTTTCTACTTGATATCACAATTAAGATACTACATCATCAAGGTGGGTATTTTAGTTTTCTATTTAAAGGGACATATGAATGAATCTATTGCACTACCTAAAAAATGAAAAAGCCATATCGACAATTATAATTATTGGCGCAATTGTCGTATTTAGTGCATTTCCATTATTTTTTTGGAATGAGATTTCACTGAGTACTTCACGAAAAATTAATGCTGAGAAGTTCGGACAGTTTGGTGACTTTATAGGTGGCTTTATAGGGTCAATTTGGGCACTCGCTGGAGTGTTCCTATTTTATAAAGCCCTTGTAGAGCAAAGAGTTGATTTAGATAATAATCGTCAAGCATTAACACTTCAAGTTGCAGCGCTAGAGCAGCAAATTGAAGAGTTCAAATTGAATAGAAATGAGCAAAAGCTTAGTAGAAGAGTTTATGAAGAACAAAGCAAAACAGCAATGACACAACAATTTGAATCAAGCTTTTATTCATTATTAAACCTTTACTTAAATATAAAAAATAACTTAAATGTCATTAAACCAAGTTATTTTAAAAGCCTAGTTGATGAAGTACTTAACCACAGCGAAACTTATGATGCAAACCCGCTATTGCATAGGAAAAATCTTGTTAACTCGTTTATCGAAGTATATGACAAAAAAAGCGAGGAGCTATCGAGATATTTTAGATCTTTTTATAGGCTAATCATAATAATTGATGATTCACCTAACCTTACAGATAAAGAAAAATTTTATTATGCAAAGATTTTAAGGGCTCAATTATCTGATAATGAGCTCATAATTTTATCCTATAATTCATATACGTTTTTTGGTAAAAAAGTACAGTCCTTTATTTTAAAATATAACTTGCTAAAGCACCTGCCTATCCTACAGTTGCCCTCCTTAGCTAATTTTAAACCACAATGTGATGATGGCTCTTTGATTAATTTAGTTGATCTATTGAGTGCATTTTTAAGGAAAAATTTACCAAGATATTATGATGTTACTAATGATAAACCTAAAATAGAAGAAGATTTTGATGAGTTAAAAGTGATATTTGGTATCTACTTTGATGATGATATAAGCATAAAGCTGTACTTTCAAAATGAAATTGAGAATGGATTAAGCAATATTGATATCGGAGAGTTTATTTACTTATTTTCACATGAAATTTTAATTTTCCAAACATATCTGTTAGATAGAGAAATTACTATAGAAAAATCAAAAATAGAGTTTGAAGAAAAAATAGCATTTTGTATAACCATAAAGACAGATGAATTGATCAACCTTAATGAGGATGAATTTTAAATGGAAAAAACAACTAAAGCGGATCAATTCAGAGATGTTTTTCAGAGTTCATTAAAAATAACTTCTAGAAGCCTTTCTGTTAAAACTCTTTTAAGCGAAAGAAACCTGAAAAGAATAAATTATACTCCATACTACCAAAGGAATTACGTATGGGATAATCAAAAGCAATCATTTTTTATTGAAAGTGTCATTTTGGGTACTGAAGTTCCTCCACTAATTTTTTTCAAAGCTGGTTCAAAGGTCGAGGTCATTGATGGAAGGCAACGTTTTGAAACATTAAAGAAATTTAAAGAAAATGATTTTAATTTATCAAGTAAGGGACTCACAGACTTAATAGACTTGAGTAGAAATTCCTTCAATAAATTACCAGAGTTTTATCAAAGAACCTTTTTAGATTCTAATATTCGTGTGTTTGAATTTGAAGTTATTAATCATCCTACTTTAAACGAAGATATTATTGATAAAGTTAAGAAAGAAATATTTAGAAGGTATAATACTGGTATAACTCCATTGTCTCGAGATGAGTTAGATAACGCTAAGTATGATACAGATAGGTTTTCAGAATTGTTTAAAGATAGAATGAAAAGTGATGATTCATTTTTCATTTCATTTAATCAATGTTTTTTCCCAAAAATAGATTTAGATAAGGTTTATAAGGCTGATACTATTTCTCAAAACTTAGATACAATCAGAAAGTATCGAGTTTTTGATCAATTCCCGATAGCTAAATATGCAGGTTCAAGTGAGCGCACTTCAATAATCGATATTTTATACGATTTCACTAATAATAATTCGGAGGATATTGAAAAAGAATATAATGACTTTTATATTGTTATTAATGAAGTTTTAGATATTCATAATTCACCTTGGATGAAAAGTTACCGTGGTAATAAGTATATTTTTGAAACTTTATTATGGGCTCTTTCTATATTTTATAATGAAAATATTTCTTATAAAGTTGAACCTGATAAGTTTGCCAACTATCTAAAGAAAAATATTGATTACTATTCTACCGATAATGCTCATTATTATGGAAACACTATCTCGAGACATGAGGCAACTGCCCGTTATTTAGAGCAAGATGTTGAATTCGATTTCAGACCCTATATTCGCTCGAACACTTTCAGTAAAGATTTTAAAAATAAGAAACAAACTGCAGAAGAGACGGCCAAATCATTAGATGATCTGTCTAACTTAAGATTACATAAGCCGAACCCTACTTCTGTTGATATTGACGAGATTAGAGAGGATATTAAATCTTCAAACTATATTTTGCGTCCTTCCTATCAAAGGCAAGAGAAAATAAGTTTGTTAAAGTCTTCATCTATAATTGAAAGCATACTTTTAGGAATCAACTTACCTCCAATTTTTGTTTTTAAAAGGATCGATGGTGTCAAAGAGGTTGTCGATGGACAACAAAGGCTACTTTCAATAATTGGTTTCTTAGGCGAAAGTTATAAAAATGAATCAAATAAAGTCGTGTATTCAAAAAATAACAGTTTTAAGCTAAAAGGGCTTAAAGTCTTAGAAGGCTTAGAAGGTAAGAGGTATACCGATTTAGATGTTTTCCAGCAAGATAAAATACTTGACTTTGTTCTAGATGTAATTGTGATCGACGAGCTACAAAATGATAGCTTTGATCCTATAGATTTATTTATTAGGCTGAACTACAAACCTTACCCAATTAAACCAAATTCTTTTGAAATGTGGAATTCAATTGTAGCTCCGGATGTTATTCAAGAGATTAAAAACATTAGAAATAGCAACCTTTCTAATTGGTTTTTCTTTAGAGAAATAAAAGAGGGCAAGCCAGATAGAATGCTTAATGAAGAGCTTATTATTACACTTGCTTACATGCACTACAAAGGTGATCCTAAGGAAGTTATAGGTTTTTTTCCTAGGCAAAAAACTATTACTTGCCGCGTTAAAGATAAAAAAGGGTTTAGTGATTTTCTATTTGATTTAGATAGCACGGCTATTGAAAAACAAACATTTTTGAAAAGTATTAAAAAAACTAATGATTTAATTTGCTTACTTAATGATTTATTTGGTGGTAATACGACTAAAGATTTATTTACTGATTTCTTGAATATTAATAATAATAAATCTTTCAGGAGAACTCTTCAGGATTTTTATGTTACTTGGCTCATCTTGGTTAATGCATCTAGAGATAAAGTTTTAGCTAATAGAGAAGATTTTATTTTTGATATTAGACAATTATTAATGAAAAGGTTAAATCCCCACAATGTCCTGATTGATGAAAAGTACGTTAGTGAATTTCTAGAAATGGTGGAGGTTGCGCAGAAAAAATATTAATGTTTAGTAAAATTAAATTGACTAAACCCAAATATTTAATAACTAGCATAAAAAAAGCGTTGCCCTTGAGCAACGCTTTTCTGTATTTGTCTAATAGCTGGTAGCTAACTTACTCAGCCACAAACTTATTCTGCAGCTAACTTATTCTGCTGCGAGATAATCCAACACTACTTGATGGTGATCTTTAGTTTTAAACTTATCAAATAGGTGTTTAATTTTACCGTCTTGGCCTACTAAAAACGTCAAACGGTGAATACCATCGTACTCTTTTCCCATAAACTTTTTGTAGCCCCATACACCAAATGCTTCAGCAATGGCGTGGTCTTCATCGGCTAATAAATCAAAATTAAGCTCTTTTTTAGTTTCAAAGTTTTTAAGGCGCTTAATTGGATCTGGGCTAATACCTACAACGCGTGTGTTAAATTTAGCAAGCTGTGCTTGCTCATCGCGTAGGTTTTCGGCTTGTACAGTACAACCCGGCGTTGACGCTTTAGGGTAAAAGTACACAAGCACTTGTTGCTCTTTTAACAGCTCGCTTAATGTTACTGTTTCGTCGTTTTGGTTTTGTAGGCTAAAAGCGGGTGCAGTATCGCCAGCTTGTAATGGACTAATTGTGTTCATGTTTAGCATCCTTAACGAATTCGTTTAAAAATATAATCTACGTTTAGTGTGTGAGAAAGGCTCTCAAAACTAATTTTAAATTGATCTATATCTACATCAACAGGTATGTTGAATTCAAGTTCACAACGCATCTTTATGTTGTCTTCTTGGGAATAAGTGTCTGACTTAAGTGAGCAAATACTAATATTATTGTCGGCAAAAAAGCGCGTTACTTTGCTCAATGTACCAGGGGTGTCTATGCCTGTGTATTCTAGTGTGTAACCTGCACAAAACTCGCTAGGAGTATGACTTGCTGTACGCTTCATCATGGTTAGCAGGCCAAGTTCCATGGCTTTAGTGGGCAGTACGTGCTCTATGCGGCTTATTGCCGACATGTCGCCGCTAAGTAGCATTATGAAGGTAAATTCGCAGCCTAAAATAGCAATTCGGCTGTCAATAATGTTGCAGTGGCAATCGCTAACCAGTTGGGTTAGTTCACTTACTATACCGGGTCTGTCTTCGCCAATCGCTGTTAAAACAATTTGATGATTTGAAAATGCAGTCATGAGTTCAAATACCTTGTTACTTGGATTATATCAACCGAGTTGGCAACACCAAAAATACACACGAGAAGTTGCACGGCGGCGAAGTTTAACACAAAAAGGGCTCTAAACTACAGCACACGCTAATTAAGCGCTTTTAAAGTGCGGTGTTTCTTGTTTTTACTGGCACGGGAAAGTACCATAGCTAAAATTTGCTTATTTGCGCTTAGTTGCTTACTAAGTTGAAGTGCTGAACTTTATTGCATTTAGGCAGCCAAATAATAAATGTAAAGTTAATATTGATTTTACACTGAACCAAATCGGTATTACCCACTCATATATTTGTTAAAACAATTAAAGGGTATGCTAAGGAGAAATATCTGTGCAGTATTGGATCCCAAAAGCACTTGCAGTAAGTGTATTGGTAAGTTTATCAGGGTGTAGTGTATTTATTAATAAGGCACATGACGAACGTAACTATCGTACGCATGAGCCTGTAAAAGCACCAGCGTCGTTATCTCAACCAGCTCAAGACCCAGTTTATAAAATGGATGTAGGTCAATACGACAATAATCCTGAAGCTACAAATTACCGCCCACCGGCACAAGTATTAACAATTGCGAAAGGCAGTTGGGTAGAAGAGACAGATAAACAAGCGCGTATTTATTTTGATAAAAATGATGGCATTGCTGATTTAGATGAGTTTCTTTGGGATACGATTAAATCTGTCCTAGCTGATAATAATGCAGGAACTACTAAAGAAGATAAGCTACTTGGTATTATTGAAACTGATTGGTACTCAATCATTAAAACCGAAGAAGGTTTTTGGTGGTGGGGCGATGAAGTTAACGATGATTTAGAAAAGTTTAGATTCACTATTGAAGAAAAATCACATCAACGCACTGCGTCTTTACGTGTAGAGCTGATTGATTTTAAAGGTGATAAAACGCTAACAGACTTACTCAAGCAGCAGCTAGAAGTACGTGCGCTTAACCAAGTAGTGAGCGAGTTTGATTATCGTTACCGTCAACTTGAAGTTGATATGCGTAAACGCCAAGGTATTATTTCTCTTGAAATGGGCTTTGATAATAAAGGTAATGCAGCACTTGTAACTGAGCAATCTTACGAAGCTGTGTTTGACCGTTTCTCTGGGTTTTTAGAGCGCTTGTCGTTCTCTATTGTTGAAATTAACCCAGATACGGGCTTAATTACTGCAGATTATACTAAACCAGAAACAAGCGTTTGGGATTCAATTTGGGGTGATGACGTAGCTCAACTACCTATTGATGAAGGCCAATACCAAATTTTAGTAAGCAAAACTAAAGAAGGCGGTACTAGCTTAACGTGGATGGATGATAAAGGCGAAACGCTTGAGCCAGGTACTATGAATGGTTTACAACAAGCATTAGAAGCAGCACTCATTCAGCGCGGCATTAAAATTTAAATAATAATAAGTTTTACCACAAAAAGAGCGCTATGCTCTTTTTGTGGTTTTTATAGGTTAAACAATATGTCTCAGCTACCTGAACGTTCACACTATACGTGGCGCACTTGGTTTACTTTTTTGGTTCCTTCGTTAATTGGTGTGTTTTTATTTATGACACCCATTAGTACTTCGCAAGGGATGACTATTCCTATTGCCGTTATGGCAAAAGCGGTTCAAGCAATGATGCTTGGCTCTGCTCAAGCAATTATTACCCTCATTATTTGTATTACAGGGGTTATTTCTGTAATTACTAAAGTGTTTAAACCCNCCCGCCGCTATATGTAATTCACCTTTGTTAAAGCATTTATTTGATGTGAGCTGGACATGGCTGGTGGTACGCTTATTTGGTATGGCGTTTGGTTTAATGACGTACTTAAGCCTAGGCAGCGAGATGATTACCTCGGCCAATACTGGCGCGCTGGTATTAAATGATTTATTGCCTGTGTTGTTTTCGGTATTTATTTTAGCGGGCTTATTACTGCCGCTATTAATTAACTTTGGCCTATTAGAGCTTGCTGGTACGTTAATGACCAAAGTAATGCGCCCTGTATTTGGTGTACCAGGTAGAAGCGCGGTTGACTGTACTGCATCGTGGTTAGGTGATGGCAGTGTGGGTATTTTGATGACTGCAAGGCAGTACGATCAAAAGCATTATACACAACGCGAAGCGGCTATTATTGGTACTACGTTTTCAGCGGTTTCAATTACATTTAGTTTAGTGGTGCTTGGGCAAGTTAAACTTGAATACCTATTTGCACCGTTTTACGCAACGGTATGTTTAGCCGGTATTGTTGCCGCTATTATTGTGCCGCGATTACCGCCACTGCGCTTTAAAAAAGACTTACTGATTGATGGTACTGAGCCAGATAGAGACGCTGAAACAATTCCGGGTCATAAAACTTTATTTGGCCATTCGTTAGATGTTGCATTAGCAAAAGCTGATAACTCAACGGGTGTTAAAGGCACTATAAAAGAGGGCGTACATAACGCGCTTGATATGGTATTTGGTGTGTTACCTGTAGTTATGGCGGTAGGCACATTTGCACTGATAATTGCTGAGCATACGCCTATATTTCAGTATTTAGGTATGCCGTTTGTGCCATTTTTAGAGCTATTGCAAGTACCCGAAGCAGC
>NZ_AUTI01000308.1:0-15727 GCF_000497995.1 Pseudoalteromonas sp. TB25 | reverse complement strand
CAGCAACCGCTGCTGCGCCGCGTTCAATGATTTCATGTGCCCAGTGCTGTTTAACACCAAAAGTATTTTCCCAATGCGCTTTAGGCTTGCCACTTGAGCGTATACCAAATTGTATTAAATGATGCGGCGCCGGTAAAAACTCTAATATATGTGTACACCACGAGCCAAAACATAAATCAATACCTAAGCGCTCCACAAGTAAATCAGTATGCGCGTCAAAGTGAATAATAGCCGTGCGCTTACCTTGTTCACGTTTTGCTTTTAAGTACGCTTTAGTAAGTGGGTAACTAATTGAGTGATCGCCACCAATACCAAATAATCCTTTATCTTTAAACGTTGCGTAAAAACTGTCGCACACATCTTCAGTGATTGATAACGGGCTTACGTAATAGTCGTTATCTTCATCACCATATAAGGCTTTTTGGCAATTAGAAATGGTTGCATCATTTAGGTATTTGTCATGAAGTAGATGTGGGATCACACGTACATCTCCTAAGTCAAACGAATGACACTGCGGTTGCTGGTCAATTAATGCTGAGCGCACAAACAACGGTCCCCAGTTTGCGCCGCGTAATATCCCACCGCCACAGTCTGAACTAATACCTAACATAACGGCTTTATGTGGTGAGTTTGGTAATTCGTTTAAAGACTCGCGCCACAAATTATCAACGTTTTCAGTTTGTCCGTAAAGTTTATTACGCAGCGCGGCTTTGCGCTCTTTTGCAGTATTTACTGTGTATACGCCATCGCCCGGTGCGCACAAACAGTGCTCAACTTTGTTTTTAAATGCTTCAAATTGTGTGCTCATAATAAACTCCTTCGGTTTTTATTCTGTACGTAGCTAATTACTTTTGATTAGTTATGCAAAATCACTAAAAATGCCTAAACTTCAAATAAATGCCACTTTGCTAAATAAGTCAGTGCTTAATATAAGTAAACACGTTGGTTTTTACGTGTTCACTACAAATTTAAGCCATTGAATTTATTTGATATTAATGAAACTTTGTAATCATCCATTTAATCGTAGTTACGCGCTTGAGTGATACTTATTATGTCTGCTTGAACATGTCAACAGCGCAACAAGGCTACGTATATAAGTACTTGAGTGAATATTCATAGTTGGTGAATAAATCAAATTAGCCCTTAAAATTATTAAGGCTTTATTGGAAGAGTTAAGATAAAACGGACAATCGTCCTGTACTTGATAAACGTTTCTAGCAATCATGCTAGATTGACAACAAATTATTATAAAAGGCTTAGCTATGGAAAAGGTATTTCACTTAGGACTATGTATTGACGATCTTAAAGGTGCAAAACTTGCGATTGTACCGGGCGATCCAGATCGTGCAGCACGTATTTCACAATTCCTAGACAACCCAACCTGCCTTGCTCAAACTCGCGAGTTTCATGTTTATTTAGGTCAATTAAACGGCCACTCTGTGGTTATATGTTCTACAGGTATTGGTGGTCCATCTACGTCGATTGCAGTAGAAGAATTAGCACAACTTGGCGTGCGTAAATTTTTACGTATTGGTACAACCGGTGCAATTCAGCCACACATTAACGAAGGCGAAATTTTAATTAGCCAAGCGTCTGTACGTTTAGATGGAGCTAGCCAACATTTTGCACCACTTAGCTACCCTGCTGTATCTGACTTTTATGCAACACAAGCTATGGTACAAGCATGTAAAAACCTAAATATCGATTTTCATATTGGTATTACTGCATCAAGCGATACATTCTACCCAGGGCAAGAGCGTTACGATACGCACTCTGGTTACGTTCCTAAATCACTACAAGGTAGCTGCGAAGAGTGGCAAAAATTGGGCGTGATGAACTACGAAATGGAATCGGCAACATTATTTACTATGTGTGCAGCCCTTGGATTACAAGCAGCATGTGTAGCAGGCGTACTTGTTAACCGTACTCGCCAAGAAATACCAAATGTAGACCACGGTGAAATTGAGCGTAAATCTGTAGCAGTCGTATTAGAAGCAGCTAAAGTATTACTTGATTAATACAGCTTATAGCAGTTAGTGAGTTAATTCGATAGAATGACTCGCTTTAATAAAGCACAGCGCCGGCTGTGCTTTATTGTATGCAAGCCACTATTTAAGTGGTGCGCTAATTACTTTAAGTGCTGGTAAATGCGTAAAACTGGCAAGTACAGCTTTTGCCACTTGCGACTGGTTTTCACGACCCGCTGTTTCGAGCAATGTTATTCCCTTCACCGTACTTTCGTTAAAGCTAAGCCCAGCTAAAAAGAACTGACTTAGTGCACTTTGTAGTGGCGATAAACTTGGACTGTAAGCTGCATTTTCGGCGTAACTTCCGTAAAAGTCACCATCACTAAATGTACTTATTTTTACGGCGCTAAAGTTTTGGCTGTAAGGCACGTACGCATTAAGTGCAAAACGCGCTAGGGTTTCATCAAGGTCTTCAGCGCTAAAATTACCTTGCTGTGGTTTTGGGTTAAATAAGCTAAATTCGTTACCTAAATCGGTAGGTCCAAATGAATGCGGCAGTAATTCAGCAAGTTTAAATTGCTGATCAGGAAGTAAAATATCAAACTCTTTCGCATCAGCTAGTTCGTTCATAAACTGGCGACAATACCCACAAGGCGCATCGCTAATCGCAATTTTAACTATTTTTTTAGCGCCGTTTAACCATGCGTTATTTATAGCCGATTGCTCTGCATGAACCACTAAACTCAATGCTTGATGATCAAACTCTACATTCGCACCAAAGTAAAAGTTTACCTCACCCTTTTCATCAAGCGCTTTAACAATTGCGCCTACATGAAAATCTGATATCGGCGCAACAGCATACTCAGAAGCCAAAGGTACTAAACCTTGTAATAATGCATCATCAGACACATTGAGTTGTGCGCATAACGCTTTAATATTATTAGAATTTAATATGCCATGTTGTGATTTTAATTGACTACGTAATGACGCTGTTTGCGCTACGTTTAATGTGATGTGCGAATTTGTAAGTGCTGTATCTTGCTGTACAGTAAAAGTTGCTGAAGCCATAACATTTTTTAATTATTCAATGGCTAAGTAGTTTAAAAGGTTAGGATGTTAAATACCAGCCTATTTAACGCAAAAAAAGGGAGCACATCGCGTGCTCCCTTTTAATACCAATAGGTATACCTAACAAAATAACATGTTAGCCGGTATTACGCATACCTGCTGCAATACCTGTCATCGTGATCATTAATGCATTATCAATGTCACCTTCGTTGCGTTTTTCCTCTGAGCGAGCACGGCGTAAAAGCTCAACCTGTAGTAAGTTAAGTGGATCGGTGTACGGGTTACGTAAACTAATCGACTCCTTAATCCAAGGTTGTTCGGCTAGTAGGCTTTTTTGCGGGCTAAGTGATTGCACTAAGCTAATGGCTTCTTGAAGCTCTTTACGAAGTGTTACACCCAGTGGTTTGTACATATCTTCCACCAGCGCATTATCGTAATGCTCACTCAACCAACAATCGGCTTTACTAAATACCATTTCTAGCATTTCTAGGCGCGATCTAAAGAACGGCCACTGTAAGCTCATTTCGTTTAGGGTTTCTGCGCCGTACTTATTAAGCGCAGCTTTTAAGCCTGTTAACGCACCTAGCCATGCAGGAAGCATTAAACGGTTTTGGCTCCACGCAAAAATCCATGGAATAGCACGCAGGCTTTCAACGCCGCCATTAGGGTTACGTTTTGCAGGACGCGAGCCAAGCGGCAACTTAGACAGTTCAAGCTCAGGTGTTGCCATTCTAAAGTAAGGTACAAAGTTTTCATCATGACGAACTACATTACGGTAATGTTCACACGACTCCTCACTTATTAGCTTCATTACTTCGCGCCACTGCGGTTTTGGCTCTGGTGGCGGTAATAAGTTACTTTGCAGAACTGCGCCTGCGTAAATATTTAAGCTTTGCAGTGCTACATCGGGTAAACCAAATTTAAAGCGAATCATCTCGCCTTGCTCGGTTACACGTAAACCACCTTTTAACGAACCTGGCGGTTGTGAATGCAGCGCTTGTGCAGCAGGTGCGCCACCACGCCCTACTGTGCCACCACGTCCGTGGAATAAAATAAGTTCAATACCACGCTCATCAGCAAGCTGCACTAGTTTATCCATTGCTTCGTACTGTGCCCAACCTGCTGCCATCATGCCGGCATCTTTAGCAGAATCAGAGTAACCAATCATTACATTTTGGGTGTTTTTAATGTGCCCGCGATACCAAACATTATCAAGTAATGTAGTAATTACATCACTGCCTGCGTTTAAATCGTCGAGTGTTTCAAACAAGGGTGCTACTGGTAAATCAAAGCTACAGCCGCTTTCTTTTAGCAATAATTGTACTGCTAAAATGTCTGATGCTGTTCGCGCCATCGAAATAATATACAAGCCAAATGTTTGTTCGTCTTGCTTAGCAATAACATCAAAGGTGTCTAGCACTTCTTGAACATCAGGGCTTGGTTGCCAATGTTTTGGAATAAGCGGTCTGCGAGAGTTAAGCTCAGTAAGTAAAAAAGCTTGTTTATCTTGCTCTTGCCATTGGTTGTAGTCGCCTAAACCTAAATAACGAGTCAGCTCAGAAAAAACATCGCTGTGACGAGACGAGTCTTGGCGCACATCGAGTTTAGCTAAACGCAAGCCAAAGCTATTAATACGGTAGAGTAAATCAAGCAATAAGCCATCAGCAACTACTTTCATATTACACTTTAATAACGAGCGGTAGCAGACCTCTACAGGGTGCTTAAGCTGATTAATATCGGTAATTAAATCTTGTGAATCGCTACGCTTATTTTTAATTTTAGCGCCAAGGTGAGCCACGGTCTCTGCAACTTGGTTTTTAAGCTTTTTGATCACCGCTCTGTATGGTTCAAAGTCTTGACCTGCCAACTCAATAAGCTCATCACTGGCGTCTGACATAGAGAGTTCAGCGCATAACGTTTTTAAATCTTGAATATATAAGTTAAGCGCCATCCAACGACCGTGGTCAAGCACCTCTGCTGTAACCTGCGATGTTACGAATGGATTTCCATCACGGTCTCCACCCATCCAAGATGTGAACTCAATAGGGCTGTAATCTTTTGGTAGCTCTAAACTTAATTGATCTTTAACATTAGCTGAAAATTCACGTAAAAAGCGCGGAACAGCGTGCCAAAGACTGTTTTCGATTACCGCATAACCCCATTTAGCTTCATCAACTGGCGTTGGGCGAGAGCGACGAATGTCGTCGGTATGCCAAGCCTGGCTAATAAGCTGTTCAATACGATTTAAAATAGCGTCTCGCTCTAGCGGTAAGTTATCTTTTCGCTCTAATGACGCTAAGCAATCACTTAGTTCAACATGTTTGTTAATAATAGTACGGCGCGTCACCTCGGTTGGGTGGGCGGTTAATACTAAGTTGATGTGGAGTTTTGAGAGTGTTTCGGCCAAATGATTACTATCTAGCTGGCCTTGTTCTGCTTTTGTAACTAACGTTTTTAATGTTTGAGTGAGAGGGTTTTGTTGACCAAGGCCAACGTCATTAAAACGCGAAACGGTATGAAATTGTTCTGCTACATTAGCAAGGTTTAAAAAATGATTAAATGAACGGGCAACCGGCAAAAGCTCTTCATCACTAAGCGCATGTAAAACGTCTATTAGCGCTTGTCTGTCGTCTTCATTACCACTGCGAGATGATTTAGATAAAGCCCGAATTTCTTCTACTTTATCTAAAATAGCTTGGCCTTGAGCATCCTTAATAGTTTGTCCTAGTAATTGCCCAAGTAAATTTACATTACCTCGCAAGGCGGCATATTGTTCACTCATTTCTCATTCTCCTTTGTTTCGTAGGACACTATTAATATCATCATGAAGAGATATTTAATAGATCCATTTGCAATGTCTTGTCGTAAAAAAGTATATATAAAATAATCACAAAGCAATTACATGATCATTTTTTACGATGGAAACTGCCCTCTTTGCAGCACCGAAATGCAGCAACTAAAACACGCAGACTCTAAAAATCTAATTACGCTTGAAGATCTTAACGCGAGCGACTTTAGTGAACGCTACTCGTATATTGATAAAGACAAAGCAATGAACTACCTGCAAGCCCAAAAGCAATCAGGTGAAATGATTTACGGGCTTGATGTAACGTACGAAGCATGGAAAATAGTGGGTAAACACAGCTGGTTGAAAATTTTTCGCTTGCCAATAATTCGCTTTTTCGCTGACTGCGGATACCTGTTATTTGCTAAGTATAGGCACCCCATCAGTCGCTTTTTAATGCCAAATACTCAGTGCAGTAACGGCCAATGTGGACTAAAAGCAAAAGGTGATAAATGAAAATCATTGTTTTATTCGGCGCAAGCAGTGCCATAGCAAATGCATATATAGAACATTTACAAATAAACACGCCTACTCATCAGATTGTTTGTATTAGTTCAAAAAGTATTGAATCTGACTCTAGTGTTGTCCACCTGCATACTGACTACACAAAACAAAGTTTAGCGCGCGTTACTAATTACCTAAAAGAGCAAAATGCCGATATACAACAAGTTATTATATTCAATGGTACACTGCACAACGAAACCCATATGCCCGAAAAAAAGCTGGAGGATTTAGACGCTGAGTATTTTAGCCAACTTCTCAATTCAAACACCCTAACTCCCCTACTTTGCTTGCAGAGTATTTTGCCGCTCTTAACACATAAAACGCACTGTACTATTACAGCACTCAGTGCGCGTGTGGGCAGCATTAACGACAATAAATTAGGCGGTTGGTATACGTATCGCGCCTCTAAGGCTGCTCTTAACATGCTATTTAAAACCGCAGCGATTGAGCTTTCACGCCGAGCTAAAAATACCAAGCTCGTTTTATTTCACCCAGGGACTACTGATACTGCGCTTTCAAAGCCATTTCAAAAAAACGTACCCGCTGGAAAACTCTTTACAGCTGAATTTGTAGCTAAGCAGCTTTTTACACTTACTTTTAATAACCTTCATTTAGAACTCAATGGTGAGCCTGCCTACTTAGATTGGCTAGGCGAAACCATACCGTGGTAAGGACCTTTAATGCATTTTACTAAAGAACGCATAAACGCACTTGAAAAACACACTCGTACTCATTTAATTAATTCGCTTTCGGGTTTTAAAAGCGCCAACTTAATTGGCACGCAAAACAAACAAGGCAATACTAATCTCGCCATTGTTAGCTCAGTTATTCATTTAGGTGCTCACCCGCCGCTAGTTGGCATGATAATGCGCCCAAATAGCGTGCCTCGACATACGTTCGAAAACATAATCGAAACCGGTAGTTACACCATTAACCAGGTTAATAAAGCTATTTATAAGCAAGCTCATCAAACATCAGCCCGCTACGACAAAGACGAGTCGGAATTTGCGGCGACAGGTTTAACGCCCGAATACTTAAACGAGTTTGCAGCGCCTTTTGTTAAAGAAAGCCGCTTAAAGTACTCGGTTAAATTTGTAGAAAACCAACATTTAGCCATCAATGGCACAGAGCTTGTAATAGGTGAAATCACTGATGTGTATTTAGATGAAGTAGCACTTCAAAGTGATGGCTTTTTAGATTTACAGGCTATTGAAACGGTGGCAATAACCGGGCTTGATAGCTACCACACAAGTAATAAACTAACGCGTTTACCTTACGCTAAAAAATAATATGCCATTTTAAGAGGCTATAAACTAATAGCCTCTTATCGCATAACATTGAATTTTACCTTGGTATTAATCACACTAGCTAAAAATCCAAGGAGAAAAATATGACCACCATCGGTATTGGTACACAATCAAGCGAGCAAGCGCTGGCAAGCCTAAGTAACATGACGCAAACGCTGACCCCTATTGCTGCTGACGAACATTTAGAGCGCATAGCCAAGGCGCAAGCGTATATGCTAGCAAACAACATAGATGCAATTTATTTAAACGCTGGCACCAACCTTACCTACTTTACAGGCATGAAATGGTACGCGAGCGAACGTATGGTTGGCGCGATATTACCCGCCCTTGGTGAAGTACAATACATTGCGCCTTATTTCGAAATTGGTTCACTAAACGGGTTTAAAGTAATAGATGGGCCTATTCATGGGTGGCAAGAGCACGAAAATCCTTATGCACTTTTTGTCGAAGTATTAAAAAAACTAAACATTAATGAAAACGCAACTATTGGCATTGATGAAAGCGCACAATTTTTTATATTCGACGGCATTAATAAAGCACAAACGGGTTTAACACTCATAAACGCACAACCTGTAACGGCGCATTGCCGTATGCATAAATCAGTTCATGAACTTAGCTTAATGCAACGCGCGATGGACATGACCTTAGCCGTGCATCAAGCCACAGCAAGCATGCTTTATGAGGGAATAACCACCACCGAAGTAGAAGCTTTTATTAAGCAAGCACACCAAAAAGTAGGTGCGCCAGGTAACTATTTTTGTATTGTTTTATTTGGTGTTGCAACGTCTTTCCCGCACGGTGTAAAAGATGCCCAAATACTTAAAAAAGGCGATATGGTACTAATTGATACTGGCTGTAAAGTACACGATTACCTATCAGATATAACCCGTACCTATGTATTTGGCGAACCAACAATGCGCCAACGTATGTTTTGGGATCATGAAAAAGCAGCGCAAATGGCCGCGTTTAATGCAGCTAAAATTGGTGCTACGTGCGAAGACGTTGACGCGGGCGCACGTAACTATTTAGCAGCGCAAGGGCTAGGCCCGCAGTACCAAACACCGGGTTGCCCGCATCGAACTGGTCACGGCATTGGGCTAGATATTCACGAATGGCCATATTTAGTTGGCGGTGATAAAACCCCACTTGCCCCAGGCATGTGCTTTAGTAACGAGCCAATGTTAGTTATACCCGATGAATTTGGCGTGCGTTTAGAGGATCATTTTTACATGACCGACAACGGCCCTCATTGGTTTACACAACCAAGTTATAGTATTGACGACCCATTTGGCCTTAACGCTTAAAACTGAATACCTTCAAGAGCAGCTGCTTAGCTGCTCTTTTTAGTTTGGTATTGATAAAGTGCAGTTCATCCCAATATCCCCTGTTATACCAAAGCAATCCTCAAAAGGATAAATATGAAAAACTTTAAAATTGATATCGTTTCAGACGTAATGTGCCCTTGGTGTGTAGTGGGTTATAAAAACCTAGAAACTGCACTAGAGCAACTCAAAGACGAAATGAGCGCAGATATTACGTGGCATCCTTTTGAACTAAACCCAGATATGCCAATTGAAGGTCAAGACTTAAACGAACACTTAATGCAAAAGTACAACTTAAGTGAAGAGCAAGGCGACGAAAATCGTAAAAACATGTTCGAAGCCGGTCAGCGTGCTGGGTTTACCTTTAATTTTGATGGCAAACGTATCATGATCAACAGCTTTGATTTGCATCGTTTATTAATGTGGGCACGTGAAGAAGGTAAGCAAACGAAGCTAAAACTCGCCTTTTTTGAAGCGCACTTCACTGATTTAAAATATTTAAATCAAGAAGAAGCACTGCTTGATGTAGTAGCAAGTGTTGGCCTTGATAAAGAAGAGGCACGTAGTATTTTACACTCAGACAAATACGTACAAACAGTGCGCCAAGAGCAAGACAACTTTAAACAAATGGGTATTACTTCAGTACCTACGTTTATCATAAACGATAAATATGCACTTACTGGCGGACAACCAAGCGACTCTTTCATTCAAGCACTAAAACAGATTAGTGAAGAAGAAGCCAAGCAAGACGCTTAATACACAAATAAAGTTTAAAATTAAGAAAGGCTGCGCAATGCAGCCTTATTTCATTTAAAGGTGCAGCGTAAATTCACGCTTTACTATCTATGTAAGCCGATTTTTTTATAAGCTGTCATCACAAACCTCTTCCAATAAAACCTTATCACCTGCGCTACTATAAAAGCGCTGGCACTAAACGTGCATTGTCTATTATGTGTCCTTAGAGAGTGTGCTGCGCGCTATTTTGGTTCAAGTGCCACGTAAATATTACAAGGTGCTATTAACTTCTTTCATACCGTTATTCACTCTCACTATTACTTAAGGGTTAACTAGTAACTAAATACGCATAAGGAGCAAGCATGGCTAAGTCAGCAACATTATACAGAATGGTAACTAATGAGCATATTTGCCCATTTGGACTCAAATCAAAAGATTTACTTAAGCGAAAGGGCTATAAGGTAGATGATAAGCCGCTGACTTCGCGCGAAGAAACCGATGCATTTCAACAAAAACACAATGTTGATACCACACCACAAACATTTATCGATAACGAACGCATTGGCGGGTATGACGACCTGCGCGATTACTTTAATAAATCGGAGCCTGGCCAACAAGGTACTACTTATACTCCCGTAACGGCCATTTTTGCTGTTACCTTATTGCTTGCCTTTGCATTTAGCTACTCGACTGGCTTTGCACTTTTTTCTATGCATACAGTTATGCTGTTTGTCGCGTTAACAATGGGCGTACTGGCTATTCAAAAATTACGCGACTTATACAGCTTTAGTAATTCTTTTATAACCTATGATTTATTTGCGATGAAAGTAGTGAGATATGCTTATGTTTACCCCTTTTTAGAAGCATTTGTAAGTATTGGCATGATTGCAGGACTTTCAGCTTATATTGTTGCACCAATTTCATTATTTATTGGGGGTTTTGGCGCCGTGTCGGTGATTAAGGCTGTTTACATAGACAAACGAGAGCTTAAATGTGCCTGTGTTGGCGGAGATAGTAATGTACCACTGGGGTTTGTCTCTCTGACCGAAAACCTGTTTATGATTGCTGCGGGTATCTGGATGTTGATAAAATAAAAAGGCTTAATACTTAAAAGGTTGCATAGTGCAGCCTTTTAAGCAATTGTCAGCGAGCTTATTAAGTACGATAAAGTACTTTAATTACATGCCAGCCAAATTTTGTTTTAACTAGGTGAGGTTCTAAAATTGCGCCTTTAAATGCAATTTTGTCAAACTGTGGAACCATTTGTCCGCGTCTAAATTCACCTAAGTCACCGCCTTTTTTACCCGATGGGCATGACGAATACTTTTTAGCTAAGGTCTGAAACTTTGCACCTTTACCTAATTGCTTAATAATATCTTCTGCAATTTCTTTGTGCTTAACCAAAATGTGAAGTGCATGTGCTGTGTTTGCCATGAAAAAAGCCTTTTATACCGTTAGCTGAAATTAAACGCGGCGATTTTAACACAACCTCATAAACCTAGCATCTACTTATACTGCAGTGTATTAACGCCTAATTTATAAATAATGTTTAGCATCATCTGGGTTGGAAATTCTGCAATACTGATATTTTCCAAATAAGGTATAGCGGTTTAAAGCAACCCTATCGTATAACCAATTATTAAAACTATTTGGCAAAATACTAAATACGTTTGCTAGCTTGTATGGGTAACCTAGCTGCTTAACAACATTAAAAAAAGCATGGCTTTGTGTAAATGCTTTACCATTTTCAACAAGCACCATTGAAGCGTATTCACTGGTTGAAAAACCAAAGTGTGTTAACAACAGTTCTCCTTTTGAAGATTGCACGCTGCATAATTTAAAAATAGTATTTTTATCGTGAGCAATAATAAAATTACACCACGCGCTGCACAGCTTACATTGCGCATCAAATAAAATAACTTTTTGGTTTTGCATTAATATAGCTGCATCATCGCTCATAACACCTTCCTTAAATTAAGTACTTTACTGCTGCACCGGCTTTTTTTGTAACTTGCGCTGCAAAGTACGCCTATGCATATTAAGTTGCCGCGCGGTAACCGACACATTGCCATTATTACTGTGCAGCACTTGTTGAATATGCTCCCACTCTAAGCGCTCTGGCGACATAACCGCATCATCAATAACATTCGATGCCACAGGCTCGGTGTTAAGCGCTTTTAATAATGTTGCCATATCAACCGGCTTAGTAAGGTAATCGTTTGCACCTGACCGCATTGCCTCTACTGCGGTTGCAATACTTGCAAACCCAGTTAGTAAAACAATATGAGTTTGGGGGAGCAAACTACGCAGCGGTTTTATGAGTGCAAGTCCGTTATCGTCGCCCAGTTTCATGTCTAATAAAACAAAGTCGGGCAATAGTTTACGCGCGGTAAGTAACGCATCACTTTGATTATGCGCCACCTCACAGGTAAAGCCCTGTTTAGTTAAACGCCTTGCCAGTGTGCTGGCTAAATTAATGTCGTCTTCAATTATAAGTAACTTCATGAGGCGTTATTCTCAGTGTTTACAATAGCGAGTTTAACTTTGGCGACAGCGCCGCCATCTGCATGGTTAAACAAGGTAAGTGAGCCATTTAAACGCTCAAAAGTAACGTTTGATAAAAGCACAGCAAGCCCCATTCCTTGATCGCTTGGCATAAGTTGCCCGCCAAGCTCTGCTAATTGCGATGATGAAAAGCCACGGCCAAAATCGCGAATTAACAAGTAAACGCATTCACTATGTAAGTTATCTTGCTGCCAACTCAGCTCTAATTGAGTTTGGCCTTGTTTTTGATTAGCGAGCGCGGCATTTTGCAATAAATTTAAAATAGCAGGCAATAACATCGCATCACTCAATAGCGTTGCCGCAATAGGTGGCGTTATCCATCTAATGTGCTGATCAGGGTATTGCAGTAAAAGCGTATCTGTAATTTGCGTTTGCAGTTGCTTTACGGTGGTATGCTCTTGCGAATTTTTAAGGCGTAATTGCTCTGAGAGTTTTCTAAAGTCGTTAAGTTGCGTACTACACTGAGTAAGCGGCGCTTGCATGTGCTTAACAATAGGGTTGTTTGGCTGGTCTTCTAATAACTCTTCAAACAATAGCTGTAAATTTGCAATTGGGGTCGCTAGTTGATGGGTGATTTGTGCAGCAGCCCCATCAAGGGTAACAAACTGTTCATTACGCAATTGTTTTTCACGCACGTTTGCAATAATTCGCTCTCGCTCTTTAAGTGCCCTGCTCATTGCGCCAATAACGAGGGCAATTACGCTGGCACTTAAAACAAAATTAACCCACATGCCAATAAAATGACCACTCATATTCATTTGATGCATACTGTGATCGGGCATCTTTATAAGTAGCAAACTGTATGCGGCAATGGCTAATACCGCAATATAAGCTAATCCTTTTTCTCGCAGCGTAACAGCAGCGATCATTATTGGGAGCAATAACAGCGAAACAAATGCATTAGTTGCACCGCCGCTTAGCGATAGCAAAACCGTTAAAAATAATACGTCTGCAGTTAGCTGCATCAACATACCCAAAGGTTTAGCACGGCTTACATTTCGATAAGCAAATAGGCTAATAAGCTGAAACACAGCCTCAACGGCAATAACAATAAGTAAAGGCAGTAATGCAATTTGATGTTCTAGTAAAAAATAAACGCTAAGTACCGCAATTAATTGCACGGCAATCGCGCCGCTTCGCAGCATTAATAATCGACTAATGGTGGGGTCGGTACGCATTAACAACAGGTTATTGCCCAATCAAATGTTTAATAAGGTTATTTTAACGGTTATATGATTTTTAATCATCATCCATCGAAATTGAAAACGGCGCACAAGGCGTTCCTTGGTGAAACACCATTTTCCATTGTTCATTACTTTTACGCCAAAGCGACATACGCAATGAATAATTAAACTCAGCGCGAGCAGAGCGCCTAAAAGCAGCTTGGTAACTAAGTTGCACTACATCATCGCTCAGCATTCGGCCCTTAAAATGCTGATTATAAAACTGTGGCACAACCTCGGTAGGTAAGCGGGTAAGTACTTGGTATTTATTAAATGTAGTGCCATTGGCAGCAATTTCGATAAATTCATCATCGAGTAAAGCATCTAATGCGCGCTCAGATTGGCGAACTTCTGGGTCTAGTAACTGGCGCTCAGCGTCAATCAAATGATTAAACAACGACACTTTTATTTTGCTGCTCATAACCTTCCCTATTGTTTATAAACTTGCCCGGCTTTCATAACAAATTGCACGTTTTTAAGTACGTCGATATTTTTAAGCGGTGAGCCATTCACACTGATAATATCTGCTTGTTTACCAACACTCAAGTCGCCAATGAGTGCGCTTTGCCCCAGCAGTTTAGCTGCATGTATGGTTGCTGATTTAATAGCTTGGGCTTCGCTCATTCCATTGTTTACCATTAAACTAAACTCGTTAGCATTGAGCCCATGACGCGACACCCCAGAGTCTGTTCCAAAAGCTATATTAACCTTGTTTTTCAGTGCAAGTTTAAACGAAGCCTGCATTTTTGGAGTCACTTCACGCACTTTGTCGGCTATTGCCGGTAGCATATTTGAG
This sequence comes from Pseudoalteromonas sp. TB25, assembly GCF_000497995.1. Classification (NCBI taxonomy): domain Bacteria; kingdom Pseudomonadati; phylum Pseudomonadota; class Gammaproteobacteria; order Alteromonadales; family Pseudoalteromonadaceae; genus Pseudoalteromonas; species Pseudoalteromonas sp. TB25. Next base: position 1,395 of record NZ_AUTI01000308.1, on the reverse strand, counting down.
TTTGTAAGCACCTCTTCACTTACCGTTGCACCCGCTAAAAGCGTCGGTACTAAATAAGCCCCCGTTTTTTTAAATAACTTTATTGCCTCTTTATCTAAATAAGAGCCATGCTCAATAGAATCTACACCGGCTTTTAAGGCCGCTTTTATACCTTGTGTACCGTGTGCATGGGCTGTAACTTTACGTCCTAAGTGGTGAGCCGTATCAACAATTGCAATCAGCTCTGCATCTGTAAGTTGTTGGTTAACCCCAGCAGCGGTATTACTTAGTACTCCACCCGTGGCAGTAATTTTAATTACATCAGCACCACTTTTAATTACCTCGCGTACCGCACGGCTACAATCATCCGCGCCATTACAAATACCAATCCCGCCTGTAACCGCATCTGTAATATCTTTTCGATAACCGTGCATATCTGCGTGTCCACCGGTAGGCGATATTGTATTACCCGCTGCAAAAATGCGAGGGCCGTTAATATCATTTCGCTCAATAGCGCGTTTTAGCGGAAATATTACTTTGTGATCGCTACCTAAATCTCGCACTGATGTAAAACCCGCATCGAGCGTACGTTGTAAATATTTAATTGAGCGCAAAGCATAATCGGCATCATATTCTGTTGCCCAGCGGTGAGGATTTGCTTTAGCATCTCGCTCAAACGTAACGTGAACATGCATATCAATGAGACCAGGCATTACAAATTGATTTTTAAGATTGATAATATCGGCATCAGGTAGGTTAAGTTCTGCTTTTGTGAGGTAGCCGTTTTTAATGGCTGTTATTGTATTATCTGTTATGACTAACGTTTGCTCTGTTTTTACTTTTTGATCTTCGGATGCAAGTAAACTGCCCGCATAAATAATTTTATGCTGTTGAGCAAAAGCCCCATTTGTTATTAATGCCAGCGTTATTGCAGTGAATGTTGTTATTAGTGTTGTTTTCATACTTGCTCCTTTTTTATACTAGCATTACCTTAAATAACCTGTAATTGCGAATATTTACGATACAAAGCATGCTATAAACTAGTCTTGAAAGCCGTTTTTTGGTATAACTCCCCCATTAGTAACACATGTCAGACCACCTTAAGAGAACATACTATGCCTTACGCACATATCACTGGTTGGGGTAAATGCATTCCACCAGCAAGCATTAGCAACGATGAAATTAGTGAAATAGTTGATACCACCGACGAGTGGATAACCACGCGTACTGGCATTAAATCTCGCCGAGTGAGTCATGTAAGTACCGCTGAGCTGGCAACCGTTGCTGCTAAGCATGCTATTGCGTGCGCAGGCATTGATCCTAAAGATATTGATTTAGTGATATTAGCAACCTGTACACCTTCTACTGTTGTGGCAAATACCGCCTCACAAGTGCAAAAAAACATTGGTGCAACAG
>NZ_AUTI01000307.1:0-1543 GCF_000497995.1 Pseudoalteromonas sp. TB25 | reverse complement strand
CCGCCGCCCGCTACATAAAACTCTTTGGTTGAACCCGCTCGGGCCCATATTGCTATGCCGATATAAAGCGCAAAGCTTAAACCAACAATTAAAAACGTGAGTGTTTGAACATCCATTGCTTAGCTCCTATTCGTCTACGCCGTATTTTTTATCTAACGTATTCATTTTGAAAACGTACACAAAAATCAAAGCAACAAAGGTATAAATCGCGCCTTGCTGGGCGAACCAGAAGCCAAGTTTAAACCCAAAAAAACGTACTTCATTAAGTACATCAACCAGTAATATGCCAAAGCCAAAAGACACGACAAACCACACTGCTAACAGTTTAAATAACAGCGAAATGTTTTCTGCCCAATAAGCTTTTGCTTGTTCTTCATCTTTAAAAGCCATTTTTGTTTTCCCCTTTAAGCACCGCAATATCGCGATGAGTGGTTTTTTATCTTCGCTTACCAATTTAGCAACGCTGGTTACATATTGAATTGAGACCATAGTCGTAACAGCTTGTTAACGTTTACGTAAACTGTATTTATCATTCAAGCGTGTTTTATATATTTTTATATTATTTCAATTGCTTAGGCTGTTTTTGTAAGCTGGCTTTATGATTAAATTGATAAGTTGGTCATTAATGCGACATTAGTCTAATGCTCAAGGGTGTTTTATTTTTACTGTTAATATTCAGTAAGATATAAATAAAATAAAAGTTTTATTTTAAATTCAACCCTCACACTTAACCTCAGTTCTGGTATTGTGTTAATCCCTCATAGGGATGAGGGATTATTTAAAATAATAAGGTTTAATAACAACATGACTGCCGTACTCATTATTGTTGCTTTAAGTTATATAGGTGTGCTGTTTTGGCTTGCCAATTGGGGCGATAAAACAACCCCTTTAGCAAAGCGTATTAGCCATCACCCATTTGTGTATTCACTCTCACTCGGGATTTACTGTACCTCTTGGACTTATTACGGTTCGGTAGGAACAGCCGCCACCAGCAGTTGGAGTTACTTGCCAATATTATTAGGCCCTGCGTTGCTGTTTTTATTCGGCCAAGGATTTTTACGTAAACTGGTACTGGTAAGTAAAAAACAAAATATAACGACTATTGCTGACTTTATTTCAGCTCGTTACGGCAAACGTCAAACTACAGCAATAATGGTTACTGTAATCGCATTACTGGCAACCATTCCCTACATTGCACTGCAATTAAAAGCGCTTAGTACAAGCTTTTTACTTTTGCAAAACAGTAATAAAATATCCGGCGATATGCTCGCGCTTTCTGCCACACTAATTATGGCTTTATTTGCTATATTTTTTGGTACTCGCAAAGTTGATGTAACTGAATATCGCTCTGGCTTAATGCTCGCTGTTGCATTTGAATCTATGATTAAACTTATTGCTCTTATTGCCGTTGCGGGGCTTGCAGTATTTACACTTTTTAATTTACCCGAAGCCACCACGAACAAAGTAACTGAGTCTATTTGGGGTCACTGGAGCGATTTTAACTTTTTTAGCTTTAACTTTATTGGCCAGTCTTTAATGGCTG
>NZ_AUTI01000306.1:0-2321 GCF_000497995.1 Pseudoalteromonas sp. TB25 | reverse complement strand
CCGTTCGACTCGGTTAGTCGGCACCATTTATTTTAGGTAACTTGAAGCAACTGACTTGTAATCAGTAGTCTGTATAAGTTATCCGTTCGACTCGGTTAGTCGGCACCATTTATTTTAGGTAACTTGAAGCAACTGACTTGTAATCAGTAGTCTGTATAAGTTATCCGTTCGACTCGGTTAGTCGGCACCATTTATTTTAGGTAACTTGAAGCAGCTGACTTGTAATCAGTAGTCTGTATAAGTTATCCGTTCGACTTCGTTAGTCGGCACCATTTATTTAAAAGCCTCGCTTATAGCGGGGCTTTTTTGTTTTTGTATAGTTAATCTCTTAAACACATTACAAAAAGTTAATTTTAGTATTAAAAATTGCTGATCATTTACTCATTTTTACCGTATAACTGGCTATTATGTTAATTCATCGCTAGCTATGTAATGTTATGTAAAGTAAGTTGAGCAAAATTTGCCAAAGTGCTTGAATTACGTTCATAAATAGCAGTAATTTAGGTTTAATTATGATTTGGCAATGCAAGCCAACCCTACTGGCAATTAGTGTGATGCTGCTCAGCGGCTGTGCGAGTGATTTAAACTCGTCTCAGCGCATGCAAGTCCCTAATAATATGCCTCAGCAATGGCAGCAAGAAGCATCAAGCTCAGTATTAAAAATACAAGAGCAATGGCTTACACAATTACAAAATCCTACGCTTAATAAATTTGTACAACAAGCACTTAAAAATAACCAACAGCTTTTGCAAACGAGTTATGATGTTGAAATTCAAAAGCAGCAACTTATAGTCTCGGGTGCTGCACTTTGGCCAAGCCTCGATTTATCAACACGTACAAGCCGTAGTAAAGACAACCGCCCTGTAAGTTACGACAACGCAAGCTCAGCTAGTTTAAACTTAACTTACGAGGTTGATTTATGGGGTAAGCTCTCTGACGCCAAGCGCGAAGCTAATCTTAACTATTTAGCTCAGCAGGCACGGTTTGAGCAAGCTAAACAGCAACTTGTTGCTGATGTGGTAACAGGTTGGTTTGATGTGGTTACGGCGCAGCAATTACTGGATTTATTTAAACGTCGCGAAGCCAACTCACAACAAAATCTCGATATTATTGAAGCTGGCTATCGCCAAGGCATAAACGAAGCGCTCGATGTGTATTTAGCGCGTAATGAGCTTAATAATGAACGCTCTCGCATTGCCACTCAAAAAGCGAGTTTATCGGCATCAGCACGTGTACTTGAGCGTTTACTTGGTGAATACCCAAAAGGCGCTATTACTGCTAGTAGTGACTTACCTGTTATTAATACCGATATTCCTCTAGGATTACCTTCTGAGCTTATAACGCGAAAACCTACTCTACGTGCAAGTTGGTATGAGCTTTTAGCAGCCGATGCATCATTGGCATATGCGCACAAACAACGCTTTCCAAGTTTAGATTTAACTGCTTCATTAAGTGATAGTACAGACAGAGTAAGCGACTTGTTTTCTCCATCAAGCCTTGCATGGTCTTTGTTAGGTAGTATTTCAGCGCCACTTTTTGAAGGTGGGCGCTTAAAAGCCAACGAAGAAATAGCGCGTCTTAATACTCAAAAGCAAGAGCTGCTTTATTTACAAACGCTTTATGACGCATTTGGTGATGTTGAAAATGCAATTTCGCAGCAGCAGTCCCTCAAAGCTCAATATACAAGCACGTTAGAGGCACAAGAAAACGCACTTGCTGCAGAGCAATTGTCGTTTGAGCAGTATCAAAGTGGCTTGGTAACTTACACGACAGTGCTTGATGCCCAAGACCGTTCTTTTGACGCGCAAAGCTCCTTAATCGATATTAAAAACCAATTAATAGCCAATAGAATTAACCTACACATTGCCCTTGGTGGTGATTTTGCAAAGCCCTCAAGTGAACTAAAGAGCAATAACGATGAAAACTAAAACAGCAAAAATTATTATTCCAGCGGTGGTTATTGTTGCCACAATTTTAATTGTTATGTTTATTAAGGGGAATCCACCAGAGGCTAAACGCTTTGGGACACCTCCGAAGGCATCAATAAGTGTGGCTGCGCTTGAGCTAAAACCACAAAATTATCAAGTTATGATAGACAGCTACGGTACGGTAAAACCACGTACACAAAGTTTGTTAGTGGCTCAGGCATCTGGGCAAATAATTGAAGTAAGTGATGACTTTAGAGAAGGCGGTTTTTTTGAAAAAGGCGATGTACTTTTAAAACTAGACGACAGAGATCATCAGGCTGAAGTTAAATCTGCTCAAGCCAATTTATTAACCGCAGAGCAAGGTTTGCTAGAAGAGAAGGCGCGTGGGCAACA
>NZ_AUTI01000305.1:0-2274 GCF_000497995.1 Pseudoalteromonas sp. TB25 | reverse complement strand
CGGGACTAATCCAACACCCACAGGCTACTATGTTACTGCTCAAGGGTTATCGGGTTATACACTAAAAACTGAGCTTTATAATATTATTAAAGATCATAATGCACAGGGTTACTCGGCTATTTGGAATTTTTACGACTCATCAGCACGTGATCAATACTTTGAAAACGATAACAGCATTTTAGATATGTATAGCGAAAAACCAAACGGTTCAGATAGCTACAATTATACTGCTGTGAGCGATCAATGTGGTAACTATAGTGGAGAAGGCGGCTGTTACAACCGTGAGCATTCGTTCCCTAAAAGCTGGTTTGGCGGCACTATTGAGCCAATGAACTCAGATGTGCATCATATTTACGCAACCGATGGTTATGTAAACTCAAAACGTAGTAATTTCCCATTTGGTGAAGTAGCAAGCGCTTCATTTACATCAACTAACGGAAGTAAATTAGGTTCTGCCGCAAGTTCATTAAATTACTCAGGTACTGTATTTGAGCCAATTGACGAATTTAAAGGTGACTTTGCTCGCGCTTATTTTTACATGGCAACGCGCTACGAAAATGTAATAGGCGCTTGGCAAACCAAAACGACCTCAAGTAATGCTGTACTTAATGGTTCAAGCAATCAAGTGTTTGAAAGCTGGGTTGTAGCCATGCTGCTTAACTGGCATAACAGCGATCCTGTAAGCCAAATGGAACTTGACCGCAACCAAGCAGCGTTTGAGTTTCAAGGTAATCGTAACCCGTATATCGACCACCCTGAATTTGTAGAAATGATTTGGTAAAAGTTAGCAGTTAAAACATAAGCCTCTGCAATTGCAGAGGCTCTTAACTTTTAGTGTGTAATATTTTTGGGAGATTACCTCACCACGTAACGTATTTTCAATAAAAACACTCATTTAACAACCACTAAGACTAAAGGATAATAACCTGCTATTAACACTATTTCCCGTTATAAACGGTAATCAAACTCCTTGAAATAAAAATCAAGCCATTGATTTATAATAACTTTAAATCATTTTGTGTAGTTTTATAATTTTTAACGTAAAGCAGTTTTTAAATTAACTGTATTAAAAACAACCATGCACGACCTTTTGCCTATACATAGCAGCCTAAAAGCTGATCTACCCTGCATGTTCAATATTCATTTGCTTTAACAAAAGCCGTATTTATTTGATTAAGCAACAATGTTGCAGGAGAACGCATGCAAACTACACCACCCGGTGATGCACCATCAAACACGCACAAGGATGCTCAAAGCTACGAGCAGCTTCATAAACCCAGCTCTGAGTTTAATACTCGCGACGAGTATCTCGAACACGAATTACAAATTATGCAGCCTAAGCGCTGGCGTCCTAATTTACCGTTTAGAGATTACCGATTTGAATTTGAAGACACCATACCAGCAATGGCGGGCACTATTGGTAAAGTGGTTATGGTGGGGGCTATTGCAGCTACATTTGCAGCGCCTCTTGGTTTAAGCGATGCATTTGTTTTAGAAAATGTGCGTTATGAATTACTCATTGTTTCTATTTTTATCATTTTATTTTCGGGCTTTATTTTACCTACAGCCAACTTGGCTGGTACTCATGGCCCACTTATTCCACTAATCCCTATTGTTGTTGCTGCTGGCGGCCACCCTATGGCGTTTGGCTTACTCATTGGTGCCTTTGGTTTTATTTTGGCCATAACCAAAGGAGGAAGTATGCTCGCGCGCCTAACCAGTAAAGGTGTGTGTGGCGGGTTGCTCATTTATTTAGGCTTTATTGGTACTATTTCGCAAGTTAAAAAGCTGTTTGCTTGGGCTGAAGCCATTGATATGGCGCATATTGCGTTTATTGTTATTTTAGCCACCATTTTATTGTATGCGCTATTGGAGCACTTTAAAAAGCGTTGGTTAGCCGTGCCGTTAAGCTGCCTTATTGGTGGCATGGTTGCTTTTGCTTTAGGTGCACCCTTTGAGTTTCATACTGCACCGGGTTTACCAAATATGAACCCAGCATACTGGTGGGGCGAAAACACAGGTTGGATGCTTGGCCTGCCAACGCTTGAAAGCTTTGTTGTTGTACTCCCGTTTGCAGTGCTCGCTGTTGCTATGTGGTCACCTGATTTTTTAGGTCATCAAGTATTTCAAAAAATAAGCTATCCGCAACGTACTGAAAAAGTACAAATGAATATCGACGATACAATGCTAAGCGCATCGGTTAGACAAACATTTGGCTCACTTGCCGGTGGTGCTAACTTTACCTCATCGTGGGGAACCTACATTGTACCTGCC
>NZ_AUTI01000304.1:0-1169 GCF_000497995.1 Pseudoalteromonas sp. TB25 | reverse complement strand
CTATTGCTAAGCGCCCTATTCCGGCGGGCGCCATTTTAACTGCATTATTTTGTATTATTGCTGGTTTATGGGGTTACCCTATGGATTTAGCCATTTGGCAGCCTGTACTCTGCGTAGCGCTTATTGTGGGTGTGTTTATTCCGCTACTTGAAGCTGGCATGGAAATGACACGCGAAGGCAAAACAACGCAATCAGCCGCTATTGTGGTGTTTGCCTCAACCTTGGTTAATCCGGCTTTTGGTTGGTCGCTTACTATGCTACTTGATAACTTAGGGCTTATTGGCTGCAAAGAGCGCAGCGCTGAGCTAACTAAAATGAGCCGCTGGGTGATTCCACTTATTATGTTTGTGCTACTTACCACTGTAATGGCAATTGTAGGCATGTTGCCTGGTATACCTGCGTTAATGGCTGACTTTAGGCATTAAGTCCTAGGTACAGATCCTAATATTTACCCACAAAAAAGCACGGCAATTGCCGTGCTTTTTAATACGTAACTTTACAATATACAGATTAAACAATTACTGCCAAGGGCGCTCAGCTGCTAGTTGTTTTTCAAACGTATCAATCTGTGGGTTTAGCGTTTCGGTTACACCAATAAAGTCTAAGCCACTCAATAAGCGCTCTTTTACTTCTTTACTAATATCAAAACTAATCGGTGAAAACTTACTGCTTGTTAGTGTTTGATTTTCAAGATCGATTTCAATGTTAATATCGTCGTGCTGCTCGCTAAGTACAAACAATTGCTCAAGCGTATCGGCAGGTAACGCTATGGCTAACATTTGGTTGTTGCCACAGTTATTAAAGAAAATATCTGCAAAGCTTTCAGCTAAAATAACTTCAAAACCATATTGCTTAAGCGCCCATGGCGCGTGCTCACGAGATGAGCCACAACCAAAGTTATCACGCGTTAATAATATTTGCGCGCCTTGGTAGCATGGGCGATTTAAAATAAAGTCAGGGTTTGGCTCGTCGTTATCTAGGTAACGCCAATCATAAAACAATGCCGCATCAAAACCTTCGCGGCTAGTTGATGTTAAAAATTGCTTAGGAATAATTTGGTCAGTATCTACATTGTTTTTATCAAGTGGGGCCATTAAACCACTAAAAAATACGCTCATTAGGCTTCTCCTCTAATATCAACAAAGTGACCATGTATTGCAGCAGCTGCC
>NZ_AUTI01000303.1:0-25460 GCF_000497995.1 Pseudoalteromonas sp. TB25 | reverse complement strand
CCCGCAAGGTCGTATTACCGATCACCGTATTAACTTAACACTTTATCGTTTAAACGAAGTGGTAGCCGGTGATTTAAGTGCGATTATTGACCCATTAATGCAAGAGTATCAAGCTGACTTACTTGCGGCCATGGGCGACGAGTAATTGTGGCTCACACTCTTGAACAAGCAATTGCTGCAGGTGCTGACTTATTAGCACTTAGCAGCGAAAGTGCTAAATTAGATGCACAAGTTTTACTTCTTCATATACTTCAAGAACCTCGCAGTTACCTTTTTACTTGGCCAGAACATGCGCTTAGTGATGAGCAACAATCGCAGTTTAATGTATTTATCCAAAGACGTTTAAAAGGTGAACCAGTAGCCCATATAACTGGGCTGCGTGAATTTTGGAGCTTATCGCTTGAAGTTAACGCAACGACCCTAATACCTCGACCAGATACTGAAACATTAGTCGAGCAAGCACTTGAAATAGCGCTACCCGCTACAGCAAAGGTGCTTGATTTAGGCACAGGTACTGGTGCAATAGCGTTGGCACTGGGTAGTGAAATGCCTAGTTGGCAAATTACTGCAGTAGATAGAGTAAGCGATGCAGTTGCACTTGCTACACGTAACCAGCAGCGATTAGCGATTAATAATGTACATGTTAAACAGAGTAACTGGTTTAGTGAGTTGCATGGCGAAAAATTCAATTTAATTGTCACTAACCCTCCTTATATAGAAAGTAGCGATATACATTTAAATCAGGGTGATGTGCGCTTTGAGCCTCTATCGGCATTAGTGGCTGATGATTGCGGAATGTCTGATATTAAACAAATAATTACACAATCACGTGACTATTTGTCATCTAATGGCTATCTTTTAATAGAACACGGTTTTGAGCAAGGTGAAGCTGTACGTCATTTCTTTGAAAAAATGGCGTTTGTTAATATTAAAACAGTGAAAGACCTTGGTAACAATGACCGTGTAACACTTGCACTGTGGCCCTAGAGAATAATAATTGCCTACTAGTGCGTTAAATAATGCCATGAAGGAATTTCGACTATGATGGGTGATTTTTTATTTTCAGATGAACCAGAAGAAACAATCGATGAGATTGAACACGGTACCTGGAAAGTATTAATCGTTGATGATGAACCTGAAGTACATGCTGTTACAAAACTAGCACTGAGTGATTTTGAATTTCAAAATAAACGCTTAGAGTTTATTAGTGCCTACTCAGGTGCTGAAGCGAAAGAGCTCATAAAAGAGCATCCAGATGCCGCTATTGTGCTACTTGACGTGGTAATGGAAACCGACGACGCTGGTTTGCAGGTTGCTAAGTTTATTCGTGAAGAAGCTAAAAATAATCATATACGGATTATTTTAAGAACAGGCCAACCTGGCCAGGCACCTGAACGTCAAGTCATTATTAATTATGATATTAACGATTACAAATCGAAAACGGAGCTAACGGCTCAAAAATTATTTACTGTTATTATGTCGAGCCTACGCTCGTATCGGGATATTATTTCGATTGAGCAGTCACGCGAAGGGCTTGAGAAAATAATTATAGCGTCTCGTGATATTTTTTCTGCGCATTCAATAGAGCACTTTATTGAAGGCGTTATGCAGCAATTAACATCTTTATTGGGTATTGCTGATCAAGCTATGTATGCCACCACTTTAGTTGCACAAAACCCAGAACATGAAAAAAATAAAAAACTAATAGTTTGCTCTGGCACTGGCGATTTTGAAAAAAGTGAAGGTAAAGAGCTTGATGAGGTATTACAAGCTGAGCAGTTAAGTGCGTGTCATCAGGCGCTTAATGATAAAAGTATCATTTATAAAGATAATTACTTATTTGCGTACTGCAGTAGTGAGTACAATCATAATTCAATGCTGTTCATATCAGGTGTCCCAAAGGATTTAACGGATACTCAGCGTCATTTAATCAAAATATTTTCTCAAAATGTGCAACTTGCCTTTGAAAATGTGCAGCTTCAGTCTGAAATAGAAGCGACACAACAAGAGCTTGTTTATAGGTTAAGTGAAGCAGTAGAGCAGCGCTCAACCGAGACAGGTAATCATGTTAAACGTGTAGCACATATTTGTCATATTTTAGCTGAGGGCTATGGTTTATCTAAACATGATGCAGATTTAGTAAGGTTGGCGTCTCCTCTTCATGATGTAGGTAAAGTGGGTATTCCTGATGCGATTTTAAACAAACCAGCAAAGTTAGAACCTCAAGAATGGGAAGTGATGAAAACCCATACTGATAAAGGCTATACTATTTTAAAAGACTCTCCCCATGAAATTGTGAGTACAGGTGCAATTATTGCAAAAGAGCATCATGAAAAATGGGATGGGTCTGGTTACCCACAAGGTCTAAGCGGAAACGCAATTAATGTATTTGGTCGCATAGTCGCACTTGCTGATGTATACGATGCACTTCGCCATAAACGGTGTTATAAAGAGCCTTGGACATTACAAAATGTGGTTGATGAAATTAATGCTGAAAAAGGCACACATTTTGAACCAAAAATGGTTGAAGTATTTAACGAAAAGCTTGATGAGTTAGAGGCGGTTCTTAGCCGTTTTCCTGATTAGATTTTTATAAAACAGAAGTACAGGGGCATATGGATTATTTAGCAGTAAAGCACTCGCACATGGCAATTGCGATGTTAAGTGTAATATTATTTTATGTTCGCGCTTTTTCGCGAATGGGCAGTGGTAAATTAGCAAAAAATAAAGTGGTAATGATTGGTAGTCACAGTATAGATACTTTGTTATTAGTGTCTGCACTTACGCTTATATTTATGGCTAAAATTAATCCGTTTGAACAATATTGGCTATTAGAAAAAATAGTTTTAGTGGTTATATACATTGGTATTGGGGCTAAAAGCGCCCGACAAACTAAAATGGCGGCTAAAGTTGCTTACGTTTTAGTTAACACTGCTGTTATTTTAGCGATAGGTTATTTAGCGACGTCTAAATCAGTTTTTTTGCTTTAAGTAATATCTGACTATTTGAGCTTTATAGGTGTTTTGTAAAGCTCAAATACAACTCCCTCTCAGAAAATATTCAAATACACCTCTATATTGGTATATAGCTTTAAAGTTAGGTAAACTACGCCTTCGTTTTCTAAAATGTTGCAGTATTAATGACTACCCTCGGGTTTGACGAACACGATGAATCTTATCTTGATGATGCTTACGATGAATTTACACCTCCAGCGATTTACCGCTGTATTAAAGCAGAGTCAAAGTGGGACCCTCAGATAGATTTAACACCATGTTATGAAACTTTAACTGACTTTGAACAGCAAATTTCAGCGCTGTGTTTAAAAGTGAGTGATGAGCACGATCGCCTCGAAAAATTATTAGATATGTTTTACAGTGATTGGCTATTTAGTGCATCAGGTTTAAAAGTGCCTGAATATAAATTAAATACATTAAGCTATACGCTTTCTATGCGCAGTGGTTCACCTACAACACTGGCAATTATACTTTGTCATTTTTTACAACAAGCTAACTGTGACGCGAACCTTAGTCTTACCCAAGGTGATGTTGGCGTACATGTGGCGATTAGTGATGAAGAAGGCTACATAATAGAGCCAAGCAGTGGACAACAAAGTTGGTATATTATCCCTGAAAACGCAGATGAAGATGATGGTCAAGAGCAAGAGCCACTAGAACTGATTTTTGATGACGAAGTATATAAGTTATTTTTAGCTCAGCAAAAATGGTCTTTCATTAGCGAAAATAAATTTGGTCATGCTTTAACCTGTGTAGAGATGCTAATGGAGTTAATAGGCGACGATCCGTATGAGAGACGCGACAGAGGTTACTTATTAAATCAGCTCGGTTGCCCTAAAATGGCACGTGATGATTTACAGTTTTTTGTAGATGAGTGTCCGGACGATCCTGCAATAGAGATTATTCAACACCAAATAGAAGAACTAGAAGATAATAATAAAACGCACCATTAAGAATAGGAATAATTATGGTTGAAACTCAAAGCGCATTAATTACAAATGATGCCGTTGTGCTTGGTTTGCTTGCTATTATTTTGGGGTTTATTTTTAAAACCTCAAACAGTGAGCGTCCAGCTTTAAAACGATTTTATAAATACGTACCTGCTTTATTACTGTGTTACTTTTTACCTTCGTTATTAAATACCTTTGGTATTGTAGATGGTAATAAATCTAATGTTTATTATGTGGCTTCGCGCTACTTACTACCTGCCTGTTTAATACTACTTACCATTAGTATTGATTTAAAAGCGATTATTAACTTAGGTCCTAAAGCACTTATTATGTTTTTAGTGGGTACTTTAGGCATTGTTATTGGTGGGCCATTAGCTATTTTAGTAGTGAGCGCATTTGACCCAAGTATTGTTGGTGGGCATGGCCCAGATGCCGTATGGCGCGGTATGACAACTGTTGCAGGTAGCTGGATTGGCGGCGGTGCTAACCAAGCATCAATGAAAGAAATGTTTGAAGTTGGTGGTGATATATTCTCAGTAATGATTACAGTCGATGTAATTGTCGCTAATATTTGGATGGCTGTTTTATTGTTAATGGCAGCAAATCATAAAAAGATTGATGCAGCGACGGGTGCTGATACAAGCGCAATTGAAGATTTGAAAAAGCGTGTGGAAGAATATCACGCAGAACATGCACGCATTCCAACTCTTAATGATTACATGACGCTGATTGCAATTGCATTTGGTATAACTGGCTTAGCACACTTTTGCGCTGACTTTTTGGGGCCGTACTTTGGCACTACTTATGAATGGGCAAAAGAATACAGCTTAAACAGTAAATTCTTTTGGCTAATTGTTATATCAACAACGATTGGTATAGGCTTATCGTTTACTAAAGTGAGGCAAATAGAAGCGTTTGGCGCTTCAAAAGTAGCTTCTAGCTTTTTATATATTTTGGTTGCATCGATTGGTTTACACATGAATGTAACCGCTATTTTCAATAACCCTGGGCTATTTTTAGTGGGTGCAATTTGGATGTTAGTGCATGCAAGTATCATGTTAATTGTGGCTAAACTGATTAAAGCACCGTTATTTTATATGGCTGTGGGTTCTCAGGCTAATGTGGGCGGCGCAGCGTCAGCACCTGTTGTCGCATCAGCGTTTCATCCGTCACTAGCGCCTGTTGGTGTCTTGTTAGCTGTACTAGGCTACGGTGTGGGTACTTATATGGCTTATATTTGTGGATTAATGATGCAAGCAGTTGCACCTTAAGGAATTTAAATGAAAGACCAAATTATTAAAATTAATGAAATTGAACTTGCAAACAATAAACCGTTTGTACTGTTTGGTGGTATTAACGTATTAGAATCTCGCGATTTAGCAATGCGTGTTGCAGAGCATTACGTAGAAGTTACGACGAAACTAAATATTCCTTATGTATTTAAGGCCTCATTTGATAAAGCTAATCGCTCTTCAATCAATTCGTACCGTGGTCCAGGTATGGAAGAAGGTTTAAAAATATTCGAAGAAATTAAAAACACGTTTAAAATTCCACTAATTACTGACGTACATGAACCGCATCAAGCAGCACCTGTTGCAGAAGTTGTTGATGTAATTCAGTTACCTGCTTTTTTAGCGCGTCAAACAGATTTAGTTGTGGCGATGGCTAAAACAGGTGCAATTATTAATGTGAAAAAACCACAGTTTTTAGCGCCACATGAAATGCGTCATATCATTACTAAATTTAATGAAGCTGGTAATAACAACGTAGCTCTTTGTGAGCGTGGTTCTAGCTTTGGTTACAACAACCTTGTGGTTGATATGCTGGGTATGGATGACATGAAGGCAATGGCACCTGTTATTTTTGATGCAACACATGCGCTACAACGCCCTGGTGGACGAGCTGACTCTGCTGATGGTCGTCGTGCACAAGCTGCAGAGCTTGCGCGCAGCGGTATGGCATTGGGTATTGCTGGTTTATTTATCGAAGCGCATCCAAATCCTAACGAAGCTAAATGTGATGGCCCATGTGCGCTAGCACTTAGTAAGTTAGAAGGCTACTTAACGCAAATGAAAGCAGTTGATGATTTAATTAAAAGTTTTGCCCCACTTGATACAAGTGCAAGCGATTTATAATTAAGCATGATGTTTATTAAAAAGCGACTCAGGTCGCTTTTTTTATGCCTTTAATATACACAAACTTATATGATGTATATAATCTCACGCATAAGAAAAACTAATTCTAAGCTTGGTTATTATGTCAAGACGGGTACCTCCATTAAACGCATTAAAAGCCTTTGAAGCGGCTGCACGCCATTTAAGTTTTACAAAAGCTGCTGAAGAGCTCTATGTAACGCAGGCGGCAGTAAGTCATCAAATAAAAACACTTGAAGAGCATTTAGGTTTGAAGTTGTTTTTACGTAAAAACCGCTCTTTATTATTAACTGAAGAAGGCCAAGGCTATTTTTTAGATATTAAAGAGATTTTTACTCAGCTTATTGATGCAACTGAAAAGCTATTAGCTCGTGGCGCTAAGGGCTCACTAACGGTAAGCCTAACCCCTAGTTTTGCTATTCAGTGGTTAGTGCCTCGTTTGAGTTTGTTTAATGAGTTACATCCAGAGATAGATGTGCGAATAAAAGCACAAGACCAAGATGAAAACTCACTCACTGATGACGTAGATATTGCTATTTATTATGGAAGGGGTCATTGGAATGGCGTACAAGCGTACAAGCTTCATACCGAATATTTAGTACCACTTTGTAGTCCTATGTTATTAAGCGGGGTAAAGCCGCTTGATCAACCTAGTGATTTAGCGCATCACACACTATTACACGACACGACACGTAAAAACTGGAAAACGTGGATGAAAACCGCAGGCGTGCGTAACATCCAGGTAAATCAAGGGCCTATATTTAGCCACTCCTCTATGGTGTTACAAGCAGCGGTACATGGACAAGGTGTGGCAATTGGCAATAGTGTATTAGCTAAACCCGACATAGACGCAGGGCGTTTGGTAATTCCGTTTAATCATAGCCTAGAGAGTAAAAATGCGTATTACTTAGTGCTTCGTGAGTCGCAAACAGAGCTTGGTAAAATAGTTTCGTTTAAAGAGTGGATGCTGAGCTTAGTAGAGCATGAGCAAGAACATGAGTATTAATAATGATTGAATGGTTTAAAAGCACGGAGCAACCTGCAATAGCACAGTTTATATTTGCACATGGCGCAGGTGCTGGTAGCGATTCTGACTTTATGCAGCACATGGCAAAATTAATAAGCGAGCAGGGTGTTGATGTTGGTTTATTTGATTTTGAATATATGCAAATCGCTAAACAAACTAATAAACGCAGGCCTCCTGAGCGAGCACCAAAGTTACTTATTTATTATGAACGAGTGCTAACGAATGCGCAGCCAGATTTACCGTTGTTTATAGGGGGTAAATCGATGGGCGGTCGCATGGCATCAATGCTTGCATGTAGTACAGAGCAAAGCCTTTCAGGTGTTATAGCATTTGGTTATCCATTTCATCCGCCGGGTAAGCCAGAAAAATTACGCACCGATCATTTTGCTGATATTGTTTGCCCTTTTTTAGTATTACAGGGCGAGCGAGATACATTTGGCACACGTGAAGAACTTCTTACTATGAAAATGCCAAAGCAGCCTTTGTTTACTTGGCTGAGTGATGGCGATCATTCATTAAAACCACGTAAAAAAAGTGGCGTAACTGAGCTGCAAAATAGAGCAACAGCAGCGTTAAGTGCCGTTGAATTTATTAAGCAACAAATTGAGATACGTTAAGACTTGAGCAGGGGGTTAGATGATTAAATTATTTTTAATGACCGGTAGTATTTTTTGTATGCTTTCGGTGATGTTAGGTGCATTTGCTGCCCATGGTTTAAAAAGCCGCTTATCGGAGTATTCATTAGGCGTTTTTAAAACGGCTGCTGAGTATCAAATGGTACATGGACTTGCACTTATTGCGGTGGCTATTTTAATTAAATGGGGCATAAACCTGAGTTGGGCTGGTGGCTTTTTTATAATGGGCACACTACTTTTCAGTGGTAGTTTATATTTACTCGCTCTAACAGGAATGAAGTGGCTTGGGCCTATAACACCGCTTGGTGGGTTGTGCTTTATTATTGGTTGGATTGTTATTTTAGTGCAAGTTGCACGATTTAAGTTTTAAAGAGTTTAAGGGTTAATATGTCTAGTGTTGTGATTTTTTGTCGTAGTGGTTTTGAAAACGATGCCGCTGCTGAAATAACGTTTCATGCTGCAGAGCAAGGTTTTGCAGGGTATGTAAAAGCAAAACCAAATACAGGTTATGTTGTTTACGAATGTTTTGAAGCGCATCACAGCGACGAAATAATCAAAAAAGTTGATTTTAAAAACATGGTGTTTGCACGTCAATGGTTTGCCGGCACATTACTTGAAAACATGCCACTAGAGGACCGTGTGAGCGCAGTAGTTGAAGCTGCTAAAGATTTTACATTATGCTCAGAACTGCGCGTTGAAACGCCAGACACAAACGAAGGCAAAGAGCTTTTAACGTTCTGTAAAAAAATCTCAACACCGCTTAAAAAAGCCCTCGAAAAACAAAATACTGTACTACGTGAGCCAAAAGCAAATCGCCCAGTAATGCATGTCATGTTTTTAACAAACAATACGGCTTATGTTGGTTACTCGTATAGCTTTAATAATTCTCCATTTTTCATGGGTATTTTGCGCCTTCGTATGCCAAGCGATGCACCGAGTCGCTCAACGTTAAAACTCGATGAAGCATTTAACGTATTTATACCTGAGCAACAACGCGAGTCACGCGTAGCTGCCGGTATGCGCAGTGTTGATTTAGGTGCATGCCCAGGTGGTTGGACTTATCAGCTTGTACGCCGTGGTATGTTTGTAAGTGCGATTGATAACGGCCCAATGAATGACGATTTAATGCAAACTGGGCAAGTTAAACATTTTAGAGCCGACGGTTTTAAATATCGCCCAGAAAAAAGAAATATTACTTGGTTAGTGTGCGATATGGTGGAAAAACCGACCAAAGTGACTACGCTAATGATTGACTGGGCAGTAAATGCATACGCAAAAGAGTTTATATTTAACTTAAAGCTGCCTATGAAAAAACGCTTTGATAGTGTTTATGAATGTCTTTCGATGATCAGAAAAGAGCTTGAGAAACAAGGTATCAATTACGAGTTGCAAGCTAAACATCTATATCATGATCGTGAGGAAATAACCGTTCATTTAAACGTTACTAAGGTGCCACAAAATTTGTATAGTTAATATGTAGAGGCTAAAAGTGGTAAAAAACAATATTAATAAATGGCTAAGTTTACTTTTTTTATCACTTTTAATCACAGGTTGTGGCGGGGGAGGCGAAAGTAGTGATACAACTACGCCCTCTGGTAACGCTGCGCCCAGTGTTACGCTTTCAGTTAGCAGTAACGTTATTACTTCTAATCAATCATTTACTATTACAGCGCTTGCAAGTGATAGCGACGGACAAATTGCCAGCTATCAATGGCAACAACTTAGCGGGCCCGAGTTTACGTTTACCTCTAACGGTAACACGCTTACAGCCACTGCACCTAGTGTAACAACCGATACGACCTTTAGCTTTTCGGTTACAGTTACTGACAACTCAGGTGCTACTGCACAACAAGTTTTTTCAGGCACTATCACCTCTCAAAATAATGCTCCTACAGTTAATATAACAGGCCCAAGTAGTGCACTTGCCAGCACACAAGTTAGTTTAGTTGCTAACGCTCAAGATACAGATGGCACTATAAGTAATATTAATTGGATTCAGTCTGCTGGGGACAATGTTGAGTTTTCACAAACTGATGGAGTCCTTAGTTTTACCGCCCCTAATGTATCTGAAAATACAACACTAGGTTTTAGCGTAACCGTAACTGACAATGCAGGTAAAAGCGCTCAAGCGAGTAAAACGGTTTTAATTAATCAAGTAAATAGCGCGCCAACAGTCATTGTTACAGGCCCTGAAGAAGCTGAAAAAGGTGACAGTGTAACCTTAGTTGCAGATGCACAAGACAGCGATGGTAGTATTAATAGCATAACTTGGCAGCAAATAAGTGGTCCTGTAGTTGAACTTACTCAAACACAAACAAGCATTAGCTTTAATGCGCCCACTGTTTCACAAAATACCAATGTTACATTTGTGGTTACTGTAACCGATGACGATAACGCTACAAATAGCGCTCAAAAAACAGTTGTAGTATTAGCACCAAACAATCCACCAACTGCAGATGATGTAAGTATTAGCGTGCAATATAATCAAGCCACAGAATTTAGTTTAGTAGTTAACGATGCCGATAACGATACCGTTCAGATTGATTTTGGTGATGATTTAAATGGTGCACAAATTAGTGTTATTGATGCACAAGCCTTACTTTTTAGCTACACGCCTCCTGCAAACAGTATCACTTCACAAAGCTATACGTTAACTGCGTCTGATTCAAAAGACACAACCGAATTTACCCTGAATATTACTGTGGTTGATTCAACGCCCGCTACAATTAGTAACGTAACACCCCAAAGTAATAATGACCCAGTTCTTGTAGATAGCCCTGTTAGTATTACATTTTCAGATATTATGCTAACGAGCACTTTAGCAGTTAATTCTAGTAGTGGTGCTTGTACAGGAAGTGTACAAGTGTCAGCAGATGATTTTACTACTTGCTTGGCCTTAAATATTGAAAGTTTGTCGGGTACTACTAGTGACACAAGTACTTATTTTCATAATGTAAATGTAAGCGCAAGCTTTAATGAAGATACCCAATATATTGTCCGTGTTACAGCTGATTTAACTAATTTTGATGATACGGCCATTGAAACGCAAACAGCTACTTCTTTTACTACCTCTAGCCAAGATATAAAAATAACGGAAGTTTCTTCTGTGCAATTTAGTAACGACTTACCTTGGATTGAAATTTATAACGGCACAGGGGCTGCTGTAAACTTACAGAGTTATTCGCTTAAATCCCGCAGTATTAATATGATTAATAGCTCGACTAGTGCGCAGACAACTTTTTCACTGCCCAATAAAGAGCTTGAAAATGGTGAGTACCTTATTTTACAAAGTAAGTTTGGAGATGATTTTTTAGTAAATGCGTCAGTTAACAACCCTAAAATAGCGCTTGTAGGTAATGCTAGTGATGAAATTAGACCTTATTGGTACATAAACGGTTTTGTAGAATTACTTAATAGTGCAGGTACACAAACAATCGACTTTGTAAAATTTGGTAACTCAGTACAAGAACCAGTAACGCCATCACAATGGCAAGGTAGTAACGCAGAGCAAATCATTTCCGAGCAAGGAGGCAGCTTAAAGCGCGATCTTAATGCGAAAGACACTAATCAAAGTACTGATTGGAGTTATTCTGTGTTTAACACACCCGCTGGGCCAAACAATATAAATTGCACAATAGATGATGATGAGGATGGTATTCCTGATTGCGCTGAGCAACAGGGTACAACATTCGCGGGTTTACCACTTTATGAGTGGGGGGCGCGTACCGCACAAAAAGATATATTTATTGAAGTTGATTATATGGACAGCAGTGATGTAGGTATTACTCCACATCGAACAGCACTTGAAAAAGTAGCCACTGTTTTTGCAGAAAAAGGCTATACAGTCCACTTTGACGTAGGTGATTTGTTTGATCAAAATACAAATACAGCACCGCAAAACTTTGATTTAGGTGGCGGAAATCTTGTCCCTTTTAATAGCTATACCCCGTTTGAATACGATTTAAGTAGCCCTAATTTATTTGCTTATAAAATGGAATATAGCGATATAACTCGCAGGCCCATTTTCCATTATTTATTAATGGCAAGTAGTGGTAACGAAGACGGTAGTATTAGTGGTTCGGGTATTGCTGAGATAAGCGGTAATGATTTAATGGTAACTATGGGGGGCTGGGGTTTAACGCTTGATACGCAAGTAGCAACCAATGTAACTTATAATTATCAAGCATCAACAATATTTCATGAGTTAGGTCATAACTTAGGTTTATACCATGGCGGTGATGAAGAAGTTAATTTTAAGCCTAATCATTTAAGCTCTATGAATTATTTATATCAATTAGCGGGTTTATCAACAATAGGTAATAACGAAGGCGACCGCTACTATGAGCGTTTTTACCCAGGCAATGCTAGTTGCGATATTGCACCAAATACAAATAGTCATTTAGGCTCTACGGATGATTTTATTATTGATTATTCAAATGGTAGTTCAGCAGATTTAAATGAAAGCACCATACTTGAAGTACAGGGGTTAAATAGAAATAGCTCACTACCTGTTGATTTTAATTGTAATGCAATTAACACCGAAAGCTTAACCAGCTTTGATACTAACCAAGATAATACAATATCAATACTGAGTGATGTAGATGAGTGGAGCATGCTTAATTTACAGTTTTATATGCAAAGTGCAGGTAATCGATTTGGCGTGCCAAATACAAATAACAGTAAGGTGCATAATTTACAAAGCTCGCCTGCTAATATTGAAACGCTGCCCAGTTATATAAAAGAAGCACAGCCAAGTAGTGCAATTATTGCTGAGTTAAAAGCAATTAAAGAGCAATAGTATGAAGCCAATGCTAAGCACTAAGTCTATTATCTTGAGTAGTTTTTTTAGCTTACTAATAGCGTGTAGCGATACTAACAATGCACGTGAGTGGTTACTAAAAAATGATAATTTGTATTATAAAAATACAGCTGTTGACTGGCGAATTGAATCAGTAAAGGGCTGTAATACATGCGTTATAAGCCAAGATGTTGTTTATCAGCCTGAAGGTATTAGTCGTTATAATACGTTAATGCAGAGCCAGAATTGGGTCGCGGTACATGAACTAAGTAAAATCAATGTCATTCGTTTAAAGATGCCAGACCAAACACCTTATTTATACGTAGAGCGTGTAAAAGGTCAAATACTAAAGCTGTTTGATCAGCAGCAAAACTACAGTATAAAAATTGGTGAAGTTACAGCCGTTAATATTAATAATCAGCGCTTTAGTATTTTGATTAAAAAATTTGAAGAAGTAGATAAACAAAGCGATGCACTACCAAGGCGTGCATCGCTTGAGTTTATTGCTTTAAAAATAGATTAAAAAGCACCTTAGGTGCTTTTTAATCTAGAATGCGGTGTCCTTCGGATATTGAAAAAGTTAGCAACCTTTTAATTAACTGCGATATTTTGGACGATAGTTATCTACCCATAAACGTGTTGCACCGCACACTGCGACTGGCATAACTATTAAGTTTATAAAAGGGATAGCAGTTAACAACATAACAGCAAAACCAAATCCGTATGACAAACCTTGCTTAGATTTTAAATCGTCTTTCATTTGCTTAAAGTCAATTTTATGATTATCAAACGCATAGTCTTCGTATTGAACTGCGTACATCCAACAAGTAAATAACACCCATAGTATTTGACCAATGACCGGTAAAACCCATAACAATATAAAAAAGCCAATTGCGCGAGGAAGGTAGTAGCATAGTTTTGTCCACTCACGGGCAAGCATGCGAGGTATATCCTTAACTAGTTCGGCAAAGCCGTCATCGTTAATTTTTTGACCTGTTAGGTAAAGCTCAACTTTTTCACTCAAGAGCGCATTGAAAGGGGCTGCAATAAAATTAGTGATAACTGTAAAGAGCATACTATAGCTAAACAAAACAACTAATACAGCAATAGGCCACATTAGCCACTCTAACCAGCTTAACCACTCGGGGAGCATGTTGTTTATGTAGCTAAAACTATCACTTAACCAGCCAACTAAAAAAAACAGCGAGCTACCAAACAGCAAAATATTAATTAATAGCGGAATAAGGACAAAACGCTTTAGCCCTTTTTGGCTAATTAATTTAAACCCCGAAAGAAAGTATTCCATACCTTGTGTGATCTGCACTGTAACCTCAAAAAATATTTACCATTACTTATAGTATAAATAGCTTAAAAATTTTGAACAGTACTTTTAAGTAACAAAGTGTTAGCTTTAATATTGTGGTTTTGTTTATATAGTAACAATAGGTGTTCAGTAATATGCAACTATGATTATTTAAGACAGGCCCGATTATTTTTTGCCAATAAAATAAAAAACTTACTAATCATGACTATACTGAACTTTACTGCGTAAGAAAAAAGCGCTTGATTAAAGCTTTTGTTGTTTCAATGTGTATAAATAATACGGGTAAAGGAAAATGGGTACGGATAGGTTAAAAAAGTTATTATCTCACCAGCAAGGCATTTTATCTAAAATTGCATTAGGGGTACCTTTAAGTGAGGTGCTTACTGAAATTTGTTCATCAATCGAGCAGATTATTGATGATGAATCCGCTAGGTGTTCAATTTTATCAGTTAAAGGCCAGCAGCTTTTTCATTGCGCAGCTCCTAATATTCATCCAGAGTACTGTAGTTTGCTTAATGGAGTCTATATAGGGCCAAAAGTGGGCTCATGTGGTACTACTGCATTTTCGAAATCGCGCACTATTGTTGAAAATATCGAAACTTCACCGCTGTGGGAGGACTTTAAAGACTTAGCACTAAAGTTTGGTCTTAAGTCATGTTGGTCAACGCCTATTTTCTCAACTCAAGCCGATTTATTAGGCACCTTTGCTATCTATCACAGCACTCCTAAATCACCATCAAAGCAAGATTTAGAGTTAATCGATTTTTTTGTGCACTTTTCTAGTATCGCTCTTGAAAAAAGTAACGAATTTAACAAAGCAAAACAGCTTCTCGCGAATTTACAGCAAAGTAATGAAAAGTTTAAAGCCTTCACTAAGGTAATGCCCGATCTCATCCTTATTTTAAGTGAAGAGGGAATTTATACCGATGTGTATGGTACTTCTAATGAGTTACTGCTTGATTCAAGCAAGGACCTTATTGGTCAAAGTGTTAAGGACCTGCTTTCTCAAGACGATGCACAAATGATAATGGACGTTATTAAAAAAACACTCTCGACCAACGAGACGCAAATTTTTGAATATGAATTAGCTGTACCAAAGGGGAATATAGTTTTTGAAGGCAGGGCTGCTGCATTAGATCATTACCACCCCAATAGTCCTACAAAAAGGCACGTAGTATGGATGGCCAGAGATATTTCAATAAAGAAAAAGGCCGAACAAGAAGTACATAAGCTTGCCTTTTATGACCCATTAACGAATCTTCCAAATAGAAGAATGCTTAGCGACAAATTAAGCATGTGTGTGGAGAGTGTTAAGCGTGATAAAAATATAGGGGCGTTATTATTTTTAGACCTAGATAATTTTAAGCGTATTAATGATTCACTTGGGCACAGTGCGGGTGATGAAGTACTTGTGGAATTATCAAAAAGGTTAAGCGCAATAATAAAAGGATCTGATACGTTGGCCAGAGCGGGTGGCGATGAGTTTATTATTTTACTAAAACACGTTGGAGAAAATACACAGCAGGCGAGCATCGAGTGCAAAATAGTAGCCAAAGAGATCCAAAGAGCTTTTCATGATAAATTTGAAGTGGGCAACCTTGCATTTCAAGTAAGCTGCAGCATAGGTATTTGTCTAATTGATAGCGTAAATGCGCAGGCAGGCAATATATTAAAATTTGCAGACACGGCTATGTATCGTTCTAAAAATAAAGGGGGGAATAGCAGTAGCTTTTACGATCCAGCCTTACAAACACTGCTTGAAAAACAAACTGAACTAGAAACAGATATAGTCAGAGCGATTGCATCTGATGAGTTTTGTGCTTATTTTCAGCCTCAGGTAAATACGTATGGTGATGTTATTGGTGCTGAAGCACTCATTAGGTGGAACCATCCTCAAAAAGGGTTAATAGCGGCAAACGAATTTATACCAATTGCAGAGCAATACGGGCTTATTCAAAAACTACAAAATATTGTTTTACATGATATATGTATTTTAATAAACGAACTTAAAGCAGATAACATAATTGACGACTCGTTTAGTGTTTCAATTAATATTAGTCAAAGCCAGTTTAATTCATCAAATTTAAAAGGAGAGCTGTTTAGCACTATCAATAAATTTGATATTCGGGCACAGCAAATTAAGTTAGAAATAACTGAGTCAATGCTCTCAAGCGATATAGATTATACAATTAGGCAAATGAAAGAACTCATTGCCGCTGGCTTTTTATTTTCGATTGATGATTTTGGAACCGGTTACTCCTGCTTAGCGTACTTAAGTGCGTTTCCTGTTAAAGAATTAAAAATAGATAAAAGCTTTATTGATAAAATTTTAGATAGCACGGTTGGCTTTAATATTGCGCAAACAATTATCAGTTTAGGAAAAAGCTTAAACTTAGAGGTAGTTGCAGAGGGCGTAGAAACAACAGAACAATATGACTTACTTAAAAAAATGAATATTGACGCCATGCAAGGCTACTTAATTGCAAGGCCGATGGATAAAGAAGGCTATGCAAAATGGCATAGCGCTAATACTAATGCGCAATAATACTTGAACACTACTATTTATTAATTAGTAATAATTTAGCAAAATTTACACACTTGCTAGGCCACTTTTGCTCTTTTAGCTGGTGAAATGTCATAACCCATATGCTAAATAAGGAGTAAAGATTTTTTAATTAAACAATGCTAAGCTATGACCGCTTAAATATATTATTTAAAGCTTAATAAACTTATAACAATGAATGGAAGCTTTATGCAGTTAGTCGATTTGAACCCGAATGATCCCGACGTGGTAAATGTATTTGATGATATAGACCGACTTATAAATTCTTTATATCCTGTGGCTACCGCACAGTCTCTGGAGTTAAACGAATTAACCTTACCTAATGTGTACGCTATTGGTTTAAAAACTGAAGAAGGTATTATTGCCTGCGGTGCGATTGTAGAGAAATTTGATACCCAGCCTTACGGCGAAATAAGACGTTTATATGTAAAACCAAGTCATCGTGGTAAAGGGCTATCAAGACGTATTATGCAGATTTTATTGCATCAAGCTGGCGAAAAACAAATCCCGTTAATACGCTTAGAAACAGGCCCAAAACAAATGAAATCAATCAATTTATATGAAAATTTAGGCTTTAAACGCTGTAGCAGTTTTGGCTCATATGTAGATAATCCACAAAGTGTTTTTATGGAATTAGGGCTTAGTAAATAAGTTCATTAACGCTGCGACATGTTAAAGCTTAATGTGTCGTAAATATCTGCCTTCATTATTATCTTGTAATAAAAGTCATACTCAAACTAGTAACTATAAAAGCAGCTTTTATAGTGATGCAAAAATACTTCACTGTTTTTAACACCTGTCTTCGTATAAAATCTGCCTCGATAATTAGTGACTAACTTACAAAGCGAGAATTTTTATCTTTTCTAAAAGTAGCAATAAACAAATGAGCGAAATAACAGTAGTAACCCACAATGGTAATTTTCATGCAGATGACGTTTTTAGTATTGCGGTACTTAAACATGTTTTGCCAACGTTTAAATTGGTACGCACACGCGATAAAGCGCTTATAGAAAGTGCCGACTACGTAATAGATGTAGGTGGGGAATACGACCCTGAAACTAATCGCTTTGATCATCATCAACGTGGTGGTGCAGGCGAGCGAGAAAATGGCATTCCTTTTTCATCATTTGGTTTAGTGTGGAAAAAATACGGCTTAGCACTGTGTGATGATAACCAGGCCGTTGCTGATAGAGTGGATTCAGGCTTAGTTTCAACTATTGACGCCATTGATTGTGGTCATGTTGAAGGTGTATCGAAAGGGATAAGCTTGAGCCAAACAATTTCAATGTTTAACCCTACATGGGAAGAAGAAAGTAACTTTGATACCTGCTTTGATGAAGCCGTTGAATTTGCAGCACGTATGCTCATTCGTTTTATCGCCTCAGCTCACGGTAGTGTTAATGCAAAAGAGATTGTCGCCAAAGCAATTGAAAATGCAGAAGATGCTAGAGTAATCGTGCTTGAAAAGTACACACCGTGGAAAAAAACAGTGCATATTTTATCAAGTGAGGCGCTATACATGGTTTACCCATCGCATTCTGGGCAATGGATATTACAAACAGTACCCGTTGAGCCTGGCTCGTTTGAAGATAGAAAACCGCTTCCTAAAGCGTGGTCTGGTTTATCTGATCAAGCGTTTGTAGATGAAACAGGTATTGCCGATGCCGTGTTCTGTCACAACGGTTTATTTATAGCGGGCACTAAGTCGTTTGAAAGTACAATGAAACTTGCCACTATGGCGCTTAGCGAATAACAACGCACTAAGCATAACAATTTATATAGATTGTTATGCTTGTTATTTTTGCGCGGAGCATTATGTTTGAATTAAAAACAATCGCACTTTTTATTATTACAGCCTTAGCTGAAATAGTGGGGTGCTATTTGCCCTACCTTTGGCTAAAACAAGATAAAAGCATTTTACTTTTAATTCCTGCAGCGTTAAGTTTGGTACTATTTGCATGGTTGCTATCTTTACAACCTACTGCAGCAGGGCGGGTATATGCAGCTTATGGCGGCGTATATATTTGTGTTGCGCTATTATGGTTATGGGTTGTAGATGGCGTAAAGCTTACTATGTGGGATATTATTGGTGGTTTAGTTGCACTGCTAGGTATGGCTATAATTATGTTCGCCCCAAAAAGTGCATAGCTAGCTTATACTCAATTAATCGAATTCGCTTATACACTACTGCAATTTCCTACTTTCAATACCACAGGCAATACCTAACGCTACATATGCGCCAAGTCATGATTGAAGCTGGTGGATGTATGCTAAACGTTTTTGACGTGCAGTTTTTATTCACTTTGCAGAATACATAGGTATTACTTGGTCACAACACGCAGCCTCAACTGTGAGTAATTGAGGTGTTGAGAACGTCTTGCTCTAATCCATCAAAAGTAAATTTTATAAACAAAGTAACTCAAGATGAATTTTATTGAATGAGCTAATTCATTTTTGCTAATAAAATTTATAATGAGTCATTTAAAAACAGCCATTTTTTATAACTTTTCTTATCTTTAAAAATCATCAAAGTCCTGTTTTATATATGCTAGCGGGCAATAGTTGTTTGGTTATTTTTTTAACATCAAAAATCACTCGTTACGAGTAAAAATACTTGTTGGACTTGAATCTCTATTTTTCTTTTAATGCGCGGCACTAGCCGAGTCGGCATTAATTAAATAAAAGAGAAAGATAAATGAAAGAGACAACATCACTAGAACAAGCTCGTACGAGCTACAATGTTCGTCATTGGAGCCAAGGTTTTTTTGGTATTAATGATCAAGGTGATGTGTATGTTGCGCCCAAGGCTCATGCCCCAGAGCAAACCATTGCACTAACAGATATCGCAAAGCAACTACAAGATAAAGGTTTAAGCTTACCTGCCTTAGTTCGTTTTCCGCAAATTTTACACCATCGTGTACACAGCTTATGCGGCGCATTTAATACTGCGATTGAAAACTATGGTTACCCTAAAGACTACCTATTAGTTTACCCAATAAAAGTAAACCAACAACGTGAAGTGGTTGAAGAAATAGTAGCAAGCCAAGCACAAGTAGAAAAAAAGCAACTTGGTTTAGAAGCCGGCAGCAAGCCTGAATTACTAACGGTACTAGCACTGGCTGAAAAAACCAGCGCTGTTATTGTATGTAATGGCTACAAAGATAAAGAATACGTACGTTTAGCACTTATTGGCGAAAAGCTAGGTCATAAAGTGTATATCGTACTTGAAAAGCTTTCTGAGCTAGACATGGTCCTTAGCCAAGCAAAAGAGCTTAACGTAAAACCACGCATTGGTATTCGTGTACGTTTAGCGTCGCAAGGTAAAGGTAAGTGGCAAGCGAGTGGCGGCGAAAAATCAAAATTTGGTTTATCTGCATCGCAAGTTTTACATGTAGTTAATCGTTTAAAAGGCGCAAACCAGCTTGATTTATTGCAGCTTGTGCATTTTCACTTAGGGTCACAAATGGCGAACATTCGTGACGTACGTTTAGGTGTAAGCGAAGCTGCGCGTTTTTACTGTGAGCTACGTAAACTAGGCGCAGAAATTGATTGCCTTGATGTAGGTGGCGGTTTAGCTGTTGATTATGACGGCACGCGTAGCCAGTCGCATAACTCTATGAATTACAGCTTAGCTGAATATGCGAATAACATTGTGTACACCATTGGTGATACATGTAAGCAATATGAGCAACCAATGCCGACTATTATTTCTGAGTCGGGTCGTGCGCTTACGGCGCATCATGCTGTGCTTATTTCTAATGTTATTGGTACTGAAAGTTACACGCCAGAAGAGTTAGTAGCGCCAGCGGCAGATGCCCCCCTGTTATTAAAAAACATGTGGGCATCGTTTGTACAGTTAACTGATTTAACGGATGACCGTGCATTAATTGAGATTTATCACGACAGCCAAGGTGATTTAGCTGAAGCGCATAACCAATTTGCACTCGGGTTATTAGACTTATCGCAACGTGCATGGGCTGAGCAAATTAATATTCGTATTTGTTATGAACTCAACAAGCACATGGATAATAAAAACCGTTTTCATCGTCCGATTATTGACGAGTTAAACGTACGTTTAGCCGATAAGTTTTTTGTAAACTTCTCGTTATTTCAATCCCTTCCAGATGCATGGGGCATTGATCAAGTGTTTCCGGTATTGCCATTAAGTGGCTTGACTGAAGCGCCAAAAAAACGTGCCGTATTACTTGATATAACCTGTGATTCAGATGGCGCACTTGAGCATTATGTAGATGGACAAGGTATTGAAAGCACATTACCAGTGCCAGAATTTAGTGCCGATAAACCTTATTTAATGGGCTTTTTCTTGGTGGGTGCTTATCAAGAAATTTTAGGTGACATGCATAACTTGTTTGGCGATACGCACAGCGCAATTGTCAATATGGATGAGCAAGGCGTTGCAAGTATTACCGAGATAAACCAAGGTGACACTGTGGCCGATATGATGCGCTACGTACATTTAGATGTTGAAAGTTTTCAGCAATCATACGAGCAGTTAGTAAGCACTAAAATTGAAAAACACGAACAGCAAAGCGTTTTAGACGAGTTGCAAAGCGGCCTTGATGGCTACACTTATTTAGAAGAGTTATAAGCAATGTCGACTTTGTTTGGTCACGCAGATCACTCATTGTACTCAAATGGGATGACGTTTTTACGTCGTCCTATGGTGCAAAACATTAATGCAATTGATGCAGACGTAGTGGTTTTAGGCTTACCGTTTGATTTAGCGACCTCGGGCCGCCCTGGTGCGCGCTTAGGCCCTGATGCAATTCGTCGTGCATCGGTTCATTTAGCATGGGAAGACACTAAATACCCGTGGACGTTCCCGTTGTTTGAGCGCTTAAAAGTGGCAGACGCAGGGGACTTTACTTACCCTGTCGGGGATCCTGAGTATTTTACTGCGCAACTAGAAATGGCTGCGGATCAAATACTTCGCCAAGGTAAAACACTATTAGGTTTAGGGGGCGATCACTTTGTAACGCTTCCGCTATTACGTGCTCATGCAAAAATACATGGCAAAATGGCGTTAGTGCATTTTGATGCGCACACCGATACTTATAGCAATGGCTCGCGATTTGATCACGGCACTATGTTTTATCATGCACCAATGGAAGGGCTGATTGATGTTGAGCACAGTATACAAATAGGTATTCGTACCGACTTTGATCAAAGTAAACATGAGTTTGCTGTGATTGATGCAATGCAAGCCAACGATTTACATGCTAATGATATTGCAGCGCAAATACTTGAGCGAGTAGGTGACCTACCTGTTTACTTAACGTTTGATATAGATTGTTTAGACCCTGCGTTTGCGCCTGGTACAGGCACTCCTGTGTGTGGTGGTTTAACGTCAGATAAAGTACTTAAAGTACTGCGTGCGCTAAAAGGCATAAACATGGTGGGTATGGATGTGGTAGAAGTATCACCTTCGTACGACCAAAGTGAGCTTACCGCAATTGCTGCAGCAACCATTGCGAGCGAATTACTGCATTTGTGGACGCATAAAAATAAGTACTAATTTTATAAATTTTGTACTACAAAAAAGGGTATGCATTTGCATACCCTTTTTTATTTAGAGGTATCGATTATTCAACTGCTCAATTTCTTTTAACCAAATAACGCTTAGCCCAATAAGCGGCAGGTTAGTAGTTACAGGGTTAAATGCTTCAATAAGCAATTGTGGCTGCATTACAACTACAGCAAGTAAAAGCCCCATAAGCGCCAATATATTTAAAGCTACCAAATGCTTATGTTTATAAAACACAAATAAACACAAGCCAAATATAATTTCGCCGACTCCCGCTGAACGTGTAATTAAGTCAGACACTTCGGCTGAAAAACCCGCACTACCAGTCATTAATTTTTCAAGCGGTGCAATATGATAAAGCTTTGGAAAAAAGCCGTGGTATATCCAACTTAAACTCACTATGATGCGAGCAAGTTGAATATAACCGCGATTATTTTCTAGCATTGTCAATACGCTCTTGTGCACTTGGGTGGCTAGATAAGTACTCTAATAAGTCATTTACTTTTTCTAGGTGTCCGTTTTCGCTGGTATGGCTTTCTTGCAGCGCTTCTATTGCATCAGCAAAATCATTACTCGAATACCCAAGTGACTCTAATTGAGTGAGTGCAAAGCTATCTGCCTCGCGTTCCATATCTCGTGAAAACCCTTGCTGAGCAAACGATGCACCAGTACCTAACGCAACCTCTGCAACTCCTTCTAAATCACCAAATACAACCGCTAACACAATTGTACTTGCGGCAGATTGTGCTGTAATACGTACGCTATGCTGGTGGACTACATGGCCCATTTCGTGTAGCAATACCGCTTTTAGTGCATTGGGTTTATCGGCAAGTAAATTTGCTAAATCATCTGTGACCACGATACGGCCATGGGGTAGTGCAAACGCATTAGCACCAAAGCTGTCGGATTTATAAAACGATAATCTATACACCGATTGATCAAGCGATAAAGCATTAAGCATACTTGTAAAATGCGCTTGTACTTTAGTTTGCTGCTCTGCGGGCAGCTCACTTGGGTCAAGCGCAATCTTTTTAATTAGTGTAAAACTTTGCTCCCCCATTTGTTCTACAACATTACGTGGCAGGGTATCAACACTGTAAACAGCAATGGCGGGTACTGCTTTATAAAGTACTAACCACATAAAAAGCGGTGTAAATATTACTGCGGCTAAAATTGCCCATTTACTTTTTTCAAGGCGTTCCATTACGTGGTCGTTATTTTCTTTAAATGGCCATCTGTAACTTACATCTTGAGGAATAAAACGACTGCCATCTTCAAAGTTTAGTTCGTCGGCAAGTCCTGCCATCCCCGAACTTAATTTTAGACTTGAGATTGCGTGGCGAGCTATAACGTGTTCATCGTTGATAACCTCAATGTGTGTGTCGCTAATAGTGGCAACACACACTTGATAGTTACTCGATACGATGGGGAAAAAATGTCCCTTTACATGCATGGTGAGCTCTTAAGTTATAGAAAGGTCAATATCAAATACGTTTGCAGCTTCTTCAGCAAATGATGATTGCTGTTCTTGCGCGGTATCGATTAGGTTTAATGCGCCAGGGTAAATAGTAACGTTAGTTACATCAGCGAGCATTTTTGATGTACGTACTTTTGTCCATGGGTATGCAAGGCCTAAAGAAAATACAATAGCCAACATATTAGTGAGTAGTAAAACTGCGAAAGGAATGGGTTTTAGCTCTGATTTAAATGTAGCAACGCCTTCAAAATGGCTGTTATCAAAAATGTGATTTCTAATAGCGGCGTGCCATACAGCAGAAACAATGGCAATCATTAGCACATAGGCAATCATCATAAAGATAGGAAGCATAACCATCGCTGCAGAGTTTTCTAAATTTTGTTGGTTTTCAATATCTACTAAGTTGAGGCCAAATAATCCTAAAATCCCCATAAATACCACCATGGTGATAGAGCTCACTACAAAGCAAATAAGCGCTGTTAGGTAATAGGTTTCGCCTTTAAGATTTACAGTAAGTGGTTTATCGCCATAACTAATATTGCTATGGATATAGCTATCAATACGTTTTATAACGTAAGGCATTAATAAATAAAGCGTAAATATGCTGGCAATAGGTAAAAGTATAAAGTTAACAAAGGCTTCGCCATAGCTGCCTTTAAAAGCAAAGCGAACATTACGATGGCGGGTCATGCGCAGATTAAAACGTAAACCTTGGTTAATAATCCATGGCATTAAAAAGATAAAACCAAGAGCAATAAATAGGCCTAAAATAGGCATAAAGCTAATTGAGAATGTGTAAATAAAAAATACAACAACCGCTAAAATCCGACCTTTTAAAATTTGTATTGGTGTTGCCAGGTAGTCAAAACTATGGCCATCTATACGGGTGTGGCCGTAAAAATAGCGATGCGTACGTACTTTAGCCCACGCCGAATATATGCCAAGCGTAATAACGCTAAGTAATATATTTACAATCCAAATTCCAAAAAACTCACCACCTTTACCACTAAATTGCACTTTTCCGCTAAAAATTGGTTCAGCAGGTTCATTTATTGGTGGGGTTGTTTCAGATGGGGTAGGGTGTATTGATTCCATTAAATTATATCCATGTTGTTTTTTGTTAATTTACCCATTTTTAGTGCAAAATTCAATGTTTATAATTATCCAACCCTTCTGCAAACAGCTATAAATAGGCGTTTTAAATATTGAGTTAAATACTCTAATACTTTTTTATAAATAAACCTCGCTGGTTTATTTATTTGGCTGGTAACTGGGGTCTTTAGCTTATTAATATGCGATTTAGCTACTATACATACTTAGTGCTGCTTAAATGTAATGGCATTAATTATGTATTAAGCACACCTACGTACAATTAAGCTAATTGATTTATATGCCAAAATAATAGATTGTAAGAGTAGTGCGGATGTAAATTTATTTAGGTTTTACAGCTTTTATCATCGCTTTAAATAACATTAGGATATTTATTATGTTCCAAGCAGTCGTGTTAGGGGGATTAGAGTTTAGCCCGCTGATTGTTTACTTCCCAATAGCATTTATTTTAACGGCGTTGACTCGTTTTGCTTTGCATCGACTAGATTGGCATGACCGTATTTGGAAAGTGGCTTGGTTTGAGGTGTCACTATTTGTTTGTTACTTGGCACTCGCCGTCTATTTATACCAATTTGCTTAATTAATTGAGCTATTTTGAGGTAAGAAAACCGTGTCGATAACAAGGCAAAAATTTCGTTATTTAGTTGTTCTATATCAGAAATTTTTAACACAGTTAGCGTCAGGTTTAAGCCCTCAAATTACTCAAGTATTATTGCGGGTTGGTATTACTAAGTGGAAGATAAATTGAATGATTAAATATCTGCGTATTACTTTTACTATCTTGGTTGTTATAGCTGCGGTTTTTGCTGGGCGTTGGGTATGGACTGACTACATGCATACTCCTTGGACGCGTGATGGGCGTAT
>NZ_AUTI01000302.1:0-13559 GCF_000497995.1 Pseudoalteromonas sp. TB25 | reverse complement strand
CGCTTGATGCAATTGCATCTGCTAGTGCTTGGCTGTAACCGCCACCACCCCAGCTATTATTTAATACGCGTAAGTTAACGCCTGAGTTTTTAAGGCTAACCATGTAATCAATACACTTAATAGCGTCTGATGTTGAGCCATTACCCGCAGCATCTAAAAACTTACAACCAACAAGTGATACTTCATGGTTAACACCTACAACACCAATACCATTGCCACCACTTGCGCCAATAGTACCTGAAACGTGTGTACCATGGCCTTCGTCATCCATAGGGTCGCCACTGTCAGTAATGGCATTTATACCATGCACGTCATCTATAAAACCGTTACCATCATTATCAATACCATCTCCTGGTATTTCGCTGCTATTTACCCACATATTGCTAGCTAAATCACTGTGGCTGTAATCAATACCCGTATCGATTACACCTACCACTACATCGCGGCTACCTGTCGAAATATCCCATGCTTCTACTGCATCAATATCAGCGTCTGCTGTACCACCCGTTTGGCCATCATTATTTAAGCCCCAAAGCTCATCAAAACGAGGATCATCTGGCGTACGTGCAATGCTTACTTGGTAATCAGGCTCTACATATTCAATAGCTTGATGAGACTTTAAAAGCGCAATTGCGTCTTTAGTGCTCATTCCCGACACTTTAAACTTAGCTAAGCGACCTGAAAGTAAAGACGTATAGCTGTCATCAAGTTCATCTTTATTTAGATCAGTAATTTTAGCTTTAACTAATGAACGAGCCTGCTTACGCATTTCTTTCGTTGCATTACTTTTATATTTAACAATTATAGAATCACTGCTAGCAGTTACAGATTGCTTTACACCCACATCAGGAACTTTTGCAGCTGCTAAGCACGGAAGTAAGGCAAGAGTAATAATAGATAATTTTGTTTTCATTGTTCTATCCATAGTTTTTTTTGGGTTAGCTTAGATGCTCTAAGCACGTTCTTTCACTATTTCGAGTACAAGGGATCACATGGCATACCCTAAGGAAACAACCAAACTAATCATTTAACAAGTTAAAAAATAAAAACGTTGTTAAAACCAACAATTTTGACCAGTTAAAGTATAAAAAAAACACTAAAGACAGACCTTTTAATGAAATTCACGCAAAGCCATTTACCTAATAAAGGGTCGGATATTTTTACTGCTTTTAGATTGAATTAATAAAAAACCTCAACAACCGCACCATAACCCACTGAAAAATAAAAATTAAAAAATTGGTAAAAAATGATGATTTCAGAAAATACATTTGAGGAATACAGTAATTGGGTACTTAATAATTAACAGTTATTAAACGTAAGTTAAAAATAATGACAAAGCGTTTAGTGATAATTATTAACTACATCGAAAAATTTTACTTTAAGAGCTTTTCAAGCGGATCACAAAACATTATATCGGCACGGCATGCTGACACAGCAAATACCTTATAAAACCTATAAAATTTAAGGTGTTTGGTTTTAATATTTCAAGGAGAAAATAATGAAGTTGAACAAATCACTTTTAAGCTGCGCAGTTGCAATTGCAATGGGTACTAGCTTTGCTTCTTATGCAGATACTAACAACAAATCAGCATCAAGCTCAGAACTTGCTACCAACGTTTCTGTAGCAAGTGTTGAAAACTCAATGACTCTTATCCAAACTTTTAATGAAAATACTGCACTACTTACACAAGATGGTGATAGCAACACCATGCTTGTAACAACAACCGGTAATAATAACGAAACTGAAGTTGTGCAGAGCCAATTTGGTAATTATGCTGAAGTAATCACCACAGGTGACAACAACTTACAAGTATACAGCCAAGATGGCGTTGCTAATGGTTTTATCTCTGAAGTGACTGGTAATAATAATATGTTATTTGTTTCACAATTTGGCCAAGGCTTTTTTGTAAATAATGAAGCGATTAATATTGTAACTGGTGATGATAATATCATTGATGTTGAACAAGGCACTGGTGGTCACTGGTTCTACAACATGGATATGCAAGGTAACGCAAATGAAATTACCTCACTGCAAACCGGTGAATGGCATGAAGCAGAAATTACGATGCTTACAGGCGACGAAAATACTCTTGATTTAGTTCAAGACGGTTATTGGAGTACCTTTAAAGTAAGTAGTTTACAAGGCAATGACAACGAGCTTGAAGTTGAACAAGTAGGTGATCGTAACGCTGTAGCATTTAGTGCAATTTCTGGTGATGCAAATGAAATTGAAATTGAGCAAGATGGCTTAACTAATGCGGTAACGTTTGCAACTGTAATTGGGGACGACAACCAAATAGATTTAGATCAAGAAGGTTCACTTAACACAATTGAATCAAACTTATTTGAAGGTTCTAATAATGAGGTTTCAGCAACACAAGTTGGCGCTGAAAACTTAATGACAGCCGATTTAATTGGTGACAACAACGAACTAACTTCAATGCAAAACGGTGATTTAAACGAAGCCTACATGGGTGTAATTGGTTCAGACAATGAATTTACATCAGCCCAAATAGGTGATTTAAACTCGATTCACTTAGCTAACTTTAACGGCTCTGGCAATGATGTTGATTTAGTACAAGCTGGCGATGAAAATGCCGTACTTGTTCAATCTTCATACCCAGATGTAACGCTTACATCTAACGATAATGACATCGATATTGCTCAAGACGGCTCTCAAAATGAAGCAATTGTTACCCTTGCTGGCATTTTAGATAGTAATAATAACCAAATTGATATTGCACAAAGTGGCACGTTAAACCTTATTGATATGATGGTTGAAGGCAATAACCACAGCATTGATATTTCACAAACAGGTGAAGGTAACTGGGTTACTGGCGTTGAACAATCAGCATTTTTAGTTGGTGGTGAAAACGTATCGTTTAGTGTTACTCAAATTGGTAACGACAATATTGTTGAAGGCTCAGTAATTGGCTTTGACAGCACTGTATCTGTTACCCAAATTGGTGATGGAAACGCAGCAACAATTACTCAAATGTAATTGTTGAGGTGGGGAGAGCGATCCTCTCCCCTTTTTAAATTATGAAAAAAAATATTAACTTTAATCGTTACCTACTCACACTTTTCCTATGTTTTTCTGGGGCAACTCATGCTGCGGATGAACTAGAAATAGATGGCTTATTACTTGATAGAAGTATTAGCCGCTTTGGTCATCAATTTTATTATGAATTTTCAAACTACTGGCGAGATCTCCCTTCAACAGCTGGTTTTAATATTGAAATAAAAGAAACCGTAATACCAAAAGCGGGTACACAACTTTCTTTAATAATGAATAACCAACTTGTTTACGCGACTTATTTAGGTCGCAGATTAGAACCCCTCGATGAACGTGTTGAGCAAGCTGTTTATACAGTAATAGATGCAATGGCTCGCTCAAACATGGCTGCATCAACACCAGATATGGCTAAAGATGGATGGTAAAATGAAAAAAATAGCCCTTATAATAATAACAATATTAAGCTTTTCAGCTTCCGCGACTGAAATAATTTACACCCCAATAAATCCAAGCTTTGGTGGTAATCCACTCAATGCAAATATGCTGCTGAGCAAAGCACAGGCTCAAAATAAGCACAAGGCTCCGGTAATCGAAAAAGGTTACGCTGAACAATTTCAAGACTCTTTAGAGCGCACTTACTTAAACCGCATGGTAAGAGAAATTACCGATATGGCTTTTGGTGAGGATATTGAAGATAGTATTTTTAATCAGGACTCAATTTTTATGAGTGGTGATTATCAAATTGAAGTTATAACCAGCACAACCGATTCTATTACAGTAAAAATAACAAACATATTAGATGACTCTGTTGTGATCATTGAAGTACCGAGGTTTGGATAATGTATAAACTACTAATAACAATAACATTACTGGGTTTGAGCGGCTGTACAAGTTTAGGTAAGCTTATTCCACCATCACAGCAAAAAGCAATTAGCCTAGAGCCAACTGAATTATTTGCAGACTTAAAAAACTTACCAAAACCTGTTGGCAGCATTCCGGTATCGGTCTACTCATTTAGAGACCAAACAGGTCAATACAAACCACAAACTAACGTTAGTTCGTTTTCGACTGCCGTTACTCAAGGTGCTAATTCAATACTCGTACAAGCACTGCATGAATCTGATTGGTTTACACCTGTTGAGCGTGAAGGTTTACAAAACATTTTAACTGAGCGAAAAATTATTCGTGCAGGCCAAACTGATAACCCTAACCAGACTGAGTTACCTCCACTTACCACAGCTAAAATCATTTTAGAGGGCGGTATTATAAGCTATGACACCAATGTAAAAACGGGTGGGTTAGGTATGGAATACTTTGGTATAGGCGCATCTGAGCTTTACCGTGAAGATGCTATTTCAATTTATCTACGCGCTGTGGATGTTCGTACAGGCCAAGTGTTGCTTAGTGTGGCCACCAGCAAAAAAGTATTAAGCCAAGAGATGCGTGCAGGCTTTTTTAGATACGTAAGCTACAAACGTCTAGCTGAAGCTGAAGCCGGCTTTAGTGACAACGAACCTATGAGTATTTGTGTAACTCAGGCAATAGAAAAAGCACTGACAGACCTTATAACAAAAGGCATTGATAAAGGCTTATGGGCTAAAAAAGTGAGCTAATTACACAGGCCGTCATAACAAATAAAAAAGGCTACTAACAGTAGCCTTTTTTATGGGAGAAATTGAGATTATATATGCTATTTATTTAGCCATTGGTAATAAAACAGAAACGTAGCGCTGAGCCCAATTCGCAAGCTCCACCCTGTTACGTGAGTTAGTTTTTTTAAACGCACTGTACAAATGTGTTTTTACAGTGTGGTCGCTAATGTTGAGCTTATCAGCAATTGTATTGTTACTCGCACCTTGTGCAATTAAATGAATAACGGACTTTTCTCGCTTTGTTAAATGATCGTAATCGTCCTGCTTTAATTCAATGTCGTCATGTAGGTTATTAAATGATGATGCCACGGCTAAAATGTCGTTAAAAGCTTTTGAAATCACTTTACGCGTAAACCAAAGCTCGCCAGTATCAACACGAACTAACCCTTTAAAAATATCTTCTGGCGCATCAGATTTATAAAAAACACCATTAAAATGGTTAAGCAATAAGTTTTGCTCGCACACATCTTCTTTATCAACATTAAAGATAACAACACTATGGTGTTTAGCTAAACAAATAAGGTCTGCGGGAATGAGATCTTGCCATTTGCTTTTAGCACCATCTATTAAAAACAAATCATAATTTGCACGCTGCTCAGCTTTAGGAATAACATCGTCCATTTTAATATCACCAAACAAGGCCTGTAGTGTTCTTAAAATAGCTGTGTAGTTGTGTGAATGAAAAGATGATTGAAATGTAGTTTTTACGAATACTGAGTTTTTATGGGGCATAAATTTCGTCCTTGAAACATTTACACTACATTACCTAAATCAAATACAACTTACAATGAGATTTTGGTATTAAAATAAAGTTATCGTTTCTCATCCTAAAACAGATAAAAACCTATTAAATCAATACATAACCTGCATTACTTTTGTTTTAACAATTTTTTGTAAGATAAATAACAGATCGGATTAGTAGCTTAGTAATTATTAAAACCTTAAATATACATTATCGTAAACTAAGCTTTAGGGGTAATTATTCTATCGTCTCTTTTAATTTATTCAGCGCATCAACCGAAAAACCTCGATCATAAAAATATAAAATTTCGCCGCTGCTATTTATAAGTACCACACGAGAGTTATTTGGGCTTTGATTACCTGTAAACTTTTGAACTGTCTCGCCATCTTTATAAATAGTGATTACCCCACCCCATAATTCTTTAGGGATGCCTTTGCGCATACCGCTGTCTATAAATGCGCTAAACATACGTGGTGCCATGCCGGCAATGGTTGGTAGTTCGTATGTAGGGAGCGTTACNCCCGCCATATCTAAACCAATTAACCAACGGTCTATATCAAACTGGCTGTCTTGCTTGTACCCAATGAGCAGTAGTGTTTTATCTGCTTTAAAATCACTAGGTATAGTCACCATAGTTTGCTCTAAGCTTTCACCACTAATGCTTGGGAACTGCTTACCTGTTAATTGCTGGTTTGGGTACTGTGTTGTACATGCGCTAAGTAATAAAAGTGCAAAAGCACTTAATGTTAATTTGATCATAATAAACCTAATATTTATAAATTTCATACCGATACGTTTAGTATGGCAGCTGAGATCTAAAAATGCTGATTAGTTATATAATTTTTAAATTTAGACGCAGTCATGGGCTTACCGTACTTCCAGCCTTGTCCGTAATGCACACCCGCTGTTTTTAAAATGGCTTCTTGCTCAGTGGTTTCAATTCCTTCTGCTACACAGGTATAATTAAACTTATGCACAAGTTCCATAATATTTGGGATCATAGAGGCTTTTAAGCCCTCAGTTGTTATATCTTGAACAAACGTACGATCAATTTTAAGTTGATGAAAGCTCAAATTTTGTAAATTTCTTAAATTCGAATAACCCGTACCAAAGTCATCTAATGATAAGTTAAATCCCGATTCAACCAAGGTTCTAAAATGAGCATGCGCGATGCTTGTATCAAGGTATTCGTCTTCCGTTATCTCTAAACAAATAATAAAGCGTGAATTGGTAAGCTCTGTAATTTGTGGCAGCAACGACACGTTACCCAGCTCTACATCACACGGAAATATATTAAGCGACACTTTGAAGCCTTCAGGCAATACCTCTATAGAGGTTAGCTCTTTGATTGTAGTGGCAATCATGGCCTCAGTAAAAGTCCAGGTTAAATTGTTTTTTCTAATAACCGGAATAAACTCATCTGGAAATAAAACACCGTACTTATCTTCAAAACGTGCAAGTACCTCGCAACCAATCAGCTTGCCACTTTGCAAACAAATAATAGGCTGGTAAGTCCAATAAAATGATCCCTTTTTGAGTCCTTTACGAATACGCTGATTAATAGAGCGACGTGCAGCAATTCTTGCATCAACTATTAACGCACTCGATATTCCCGCTAAACAGGTTAAAATTAACGAAATTATTAGTAATAAGTGGTTATTAGAAAAAAACAGACTCCAAGGTAAGTGCACTACCACACAATATTGGCTACTTGCAGAACTGCAAACTAAATTAGTTTCGTAAGGAAAGAAAACATTGTTTTTTACTTGAAGGTAGAGATCCTCTTTACCTGCTAAATGATGCAAAGTATTTGGTGTTTTATAAACAACTTCCCAATCTGGCACAGTAATGCCAATGTTGGTAAAGGGAGTACTCTGCATAATTAAATTATAGTCCCCTTGTCTGACTATAATTACCTCCATAGGGCGCTCACTAAATAATAATAGATAAAGCTCTGGCTCAAAACGAACCCTCACCTGTTCATCATCTCGAATAAAGTCAGGCTGTTTGTCGTTAATTGGTTTACTTAATAAGCCTGCACCCGTAGTACAAACTAGCTGATTATCTTTAAAAAAACCTATATCAATTACATATTTTGCGTCAAATAAAGCTCGGCGCATCTCAAGAAGAGTTGTGTTGTCACACTGTTTAAACGCAAGCTTATTTAATGGGGTAAGTATTCGACGCCGCTCTGCAATTGCACCTTCTACATGAGTGAGAATATACTCAGCATCTGACTTTGTTTGTGCTGTTAATTGCTGCGCTGCAAAATTGAGTAAAATTATACAGCCAGTTATAAAAACTAACACTCCGGTTAGAACGGCTATAATAGATTTTTGTTGGTACTTTTTCATAGCATCTCGAAGTTGTTAATTTATATCACTACTTTATAAGATGATTGCATAAGTCGCATTAAATTCACACAGATAGATTTAACAATTATTGAGTGAGTTTTGAACCAATTGCGCTATTTTAAAGCCTATTGCCAAATGTTGGATATCATCAAAATGAATCCCATCACCATCTGTTATGTTAATGAACGAGTTAAAATCAATAAAAGCGCACTTATTATTAGCTGCAACGCTTTTAAATGCACTAGAGAGCTTTGTTACTTTTGTATCAGCCTCTTCATAAATACGTGAATACTGCTCGGTAATTCTTATTTTAGGTGGGCTAGCAATAATAATCTTAGGAGATTTTAAAGTACTACCTTGCTGATAATAAATGTGTATTGAGTTAATTAAATCATTCAAGCCATCTGCTATTAAAGTAGGTGTTAAATTAAAACGTTTTTTAAGATCGTTTGTACCAAGAGCTATAATAATAAAGTCGAGATCATGCTTATCCAAATAAGGCTTTAAATAGCTAACACCATTAAGCACACCGTCAAACGGGGGATTATGCACTAACGTGCGATTAGGTTGCCCTGCCTCTATTACGTTAAAACCACACCCTAAGTTTTTATTTAAAAGTGATGTCCAACGGGTATTTTCATCAAAACGTTTACCCGTTACAGGGTTTAAGCCCCATGTATTTGAATCCCCAAAGCAGAGAATATTTTTTATTATTTGAGTCATTAAAATGGGTTGAGCGTATAGCCTTGCTGTTGAAGTTGTGCGTGAGCGGTCATAGCTGAAAGCGACATTTTTACACCCTCAATTAAAAGCGCTGGCGTTACTTTAAAGTGAGTAGCAGATTGCCCGCAAACATACACTTTAGTGTTGTTTGCTAGTAGCTGCTCAATTAACGCTTGGTTTTTATTGTCAGCGTTAAAGCGTTTTTTATATTCGCTATTAGCTAACACATCAACACTTGCGCTGCCGTGCACAACTAATGCAAGTTGTATGTTTTCAGGCTTTACGCCATGCGCCACATGCATGTTAATAAAACGCGCTAGCGAATTTATTGAATTATTTTGCGCGCCTTTTTCAGCGCCATCAGCAACATCAAATGCTATTTTAAATACCGTAGCGTCATTAATTTCATCATGCTCGGGTACATTGTAATAATTACCATATCCCTTAATTGGTTGCTCTGTTGCATATATTAAAGGGCTAAAAAGCAGCACTAACAATAGTAAATATTTCATAAAACAGTCCTGTGTTTTTTAAGATTATTACTAAAATACCAGAGACAACCAAAAAAGGCTGCAATTTAAGCAACCTTTTGGGTACTTTTATGGCTGTGGTTAATAAACTGCATACCTAAATAACTAAACGTATTTTTAAACTGCTCTACAAAACAGGCGGGGGCTTCACTTGATGACGCATTAGAAAGCACTGAAAAATGCTTACTACGTAAACTACGAAGCTTAGGTTTTAATACTTCATCGTCCATATAATCGGTTATTCTATCGATAAATAATTTCATTTGTACCGTGGTGCTGTACCAATAAACAGGAGACGCAAACACCCAATGATCATATTTTAAAAGTGCTTCAAACACAGCGTAAAAATCATCATTTTTATAGTTTTTGTTATAGCAATACGGCGCAATTTTATAATCATCTAAGCATATTACACGCACATTATTTTGCTCTGCAAATCCATTAACGTGCGCCTGTGTATTACCATTTTTGCGTGCGCTTGAATAAATAATAACAGTGCTACGCACAAGTTTTTGTTGCATTTAGTTAGCTCCTTTTTTAA
The DNA here is from genome assembly GCF_000497995.1 of Pseudoalteromonas sp. TB25. Lineage (NCBI taxonomy): Bacteria > Pseudomonadati > Pseudomonadota > Gammaproteobacteria > Alteromonadales > Pseudoalteromonadaceae > Pseudoalteromonas > Pseudoalteromonas sp. TB25. Next base: position 4,001 of record NZ_AUTI01000302.1, on the reverse strand, counting down.
TGTTGAAAGAAGCTTAAAACCTCAAGTTATATTGAGGTCAAACGGAAATTAAAAATAATGCCAATAGATCAAAAAAAACTAACAGAGGCCAACTTAACCGTGGGTTATGTAGCAAAGCGTAGCGGCGTAAAAGTATCAACCCTGCATTTTTATGAAACCAAAGGACTAATACGTAGCTGGCGAAATGGCGGCAATCAACGCCGCTATAAAAAAGATGTACTGCGCCGTATAGCGGTAATAAAAGCCGCACAAGCAATGGGAATAACCCTTGATGAAATTAAACAAACACTGGCAACATTACCTGATCAGCGCACACCTACGCAAAAAGACTGGGCAGCCCTTTCAAAGCAATGGCAAGCACAGCTGGACGAGCGAATAGCATATATGCAGCGTTTGCGCGATCGCGTTGATGGATGTATTGGCTGTGGGTGCTTATCTATGAGTAAATGCCCTATTTATAACAAAAACGACCACTTAGGCGAAAACCAAAGTGGTGCTATTTTGTTAGAGCGAGATTGAGGGCTAGATTAAAGTTAATCTAAGCCGCTTAGCCCCTCTCTCGCCGCTCGGTATAGAGCGCCTAGGGTTGAGTCGAATACAGATTTTATAAAGCTATATGTAAGCTCCACCGCTTTACTAATTACTTTGCCTGCAAACACTAACATATGCCCTAGTAAACCTAAGGTTTGTGTTGCAAACGAGGCTGACGCTTTAGCTATTTTATCTAAAGTACGCGCCAACATATCGTAAAAAGTGAGCCCAGTACCAATAGCAGCTTGAGCTGCTACTGCACTGTAATAGCCCGCATCTTTTAAAAGTGTGACTAACGCAGCCCCTAGCTTATCAGCCCAGTGAGAAGTAAAAGAGGCTTGATTTCTATCTTCAAATTTTAGACGCACAGGGGTACTCAAAAAATGATTAGCTTGAATGGTTAAGTTGTTCCAATTATTACTATTGGCTGTGTTTATATAGCCAGGCGTACCATTGAGGGTATGGGCAGCACCTTTTAAACCTTGCCCATTATCTAAGCGTATTTCTTGACCGCTATAAGGTGCATGCGAGAACGGCCACAAAGGTACCTTAGCAACTGGGTCTGCACCATGAGTACAGCGATAAATTTTATCAATTCTCGATGTCGCAGCCCGAGAGAAGTTTTCAAGCCCAACGCGCGGTGAGCCAAACGTATATAGCTTTACAGGTATTGAATATTCAGCTCTAATCCAATCGGCAGAAAGCGTCGCTAACGCACCACCCAAGCTATGGCCAACTAAATGAACGCAACCAGTCACTTTATCTTGAATATTCGCTGCTATAAACTCTTGCAGCGCAGGCTTCATACTATAAAAGGTCTTATTAAAACCAGCATGCACCATACTGCCATTTGACCCACCACTCACACCAAAGTGCCCATCGGTTAATCCATCTCTTAGCGAGTTAGTACCTCGAATTGTTATAACCGAATCACCCTGATAATCGCCAAGCCCATGCCCTACTAAAGCAAAACCCGTACTTAAATTAAATAAATGGGAGAAAAAACCGCCCGTTACCCCTTGTACTGCGCCAGGGTTAACTGAAAAGTTAAAATTGTCGCGCAAAGATGCATGAAGTGAACGATGAAGTAAGTTAGTGGTTTTTATTAAGCGACAATTACGGTGGCCGGTCTAGCGACAATTATCTTGGCCGGTTGATCTGATAAGGTTCGGTACAGCAGAACGGAGGAGTTCACTGTGCCGGGAACACGAATCACTGATCAGCAGGTCACTATTTATATGAAACATAGAAAGCGTAATAGCCAAGTTATCGCGGCTGCGAAAGCAGGTATTTCTGAACGTTCAGCAAGGCGCATTGATAAACTGGATGAGCAGCCATTGTCTAATAAACGCCAATGGCGAACACGTATAGATCCACTTGAATCTATCTGGGACAGTATTGTTGTCCCTCTACTTCAAGGTGATGCTACGTTAACTCCAGTGGGAATTTTTGATCATCTTTGCGAGTTTCACACCGACAAATTTAACCCGAGCTCACGGCGTACATTAGAGCGTCGAATTCATAAATGGCGGGCACTGTATGGCTCAAGCAAAGAGGTCGTATTCCTGCAAACACACGAGTATGGCCTATTAGGTATATGTGATTTCACACATGTGAAGTCACCCGTTACCATTGCTAGTGAACCCCTTAAGCATATGTTGTTTCATTATCGTATGCCCGCCAGNGCGGTGAAAGCTTTGCTGCTTTTTCTGATGGTGTGCAAAACGCATTTAAAGCAGCCGGCGGTGTGCCTAAAGAAGTGCGTACAGACAGTCTCAGTGCCGCCTATCGTAATCATACTAATGATAATGATTTTACAGAGCGCTTTAATGAGCTAGTTATCCATTATGGCTTTAAAGCGACCCGTAATAACCGCGGTATTGCGCATGAAAATGGGGCTATTGAGAGCCCTCATGGGCATCTTAAATCGCAACTGGAGCAAGCATTAAAAATCCGTGGTAGTTATGACTTTCAGACAAGAGAAGTCTATGAATCGTTTGTTGCAGACATTGTTGCTCGCCGTAATCGCCGTGTAAGTGATAAGTACGCAGTAGAGCAGCGACAATTACACGCTTTACCACGGACGATGAGCGTCAATTACACCGAGCATTATCTAACGGTGTCACGTACGAGTACTATTTCATTGAAACGTGTTACCTATAGCGTCCCGTCACGCCTTATTGGTAGCCGATTACTTGTTCGTTTATATGACAACCGCTTAGAGCTGCGCTATGGCAGCGATTTAGTTCAAACGTTAGCGCGTGTCTATGCTTCTAAAGGGTGCCGTGCACGCAATATTAGTTACTTGCATGTTATTGACGCATTGGTTAAAAAACCATTGGCATTTCGCTACTCACAACTACGTGACGACTTACTCCCAAGCGACAATTACAAAGCTATTTGGGAATACGTTAATACTCATCTTTTAGCGGATGAAGCGAGCTATTACATGGTAAAACTGCTCCATTTAGCAAAACAAAGTGGGTGTGAACGTCAATTAGGACGATTTGTAGCAGTGTCAATTACTCAGCGACAATTACCGGCCATCCGAGAATGTGAAGCGCAATTTTTAGTGATTGCATCAAACATACCCACAATAAAAATAAAGCAACACAGCTTGAGCGCTTATAGCAGCATGATACCGGGAGGTCTACATGGATAACTTCACGGCCTCGTTACCTTTAATGCTGAAACAATTAAAGCTTAGCACCATGCTTCAACAGTGGAATACCCTGGGAAAAAAAGCGATGGAAGAACAATGGAGCCCGCAGCAATACTTGTCTGAGCTGTGCCATGTTGAACTTGCGACACGCGATGACAAACGCCTTCAGCGGCTTTTAAAAGATGCAAAATTGCCAATGGGTAAACACCTTAGCAGCTTCGACTTTACCCTTGTTGATGGGGTTAGTAAGCCCCTTGTTGCTGATTTAATAAATCAGCCGGATTGGTTGAAGCACGGTGGCAATATATTGTTATTTGGCGCCAGTGGTCTTGGTAAAACGCATATCGCCAGTAGCATCGGTTATGGCCTTATCGAGCAGGGCCATAAAGTTAAGTTCGTTGCCGCGTCAGCGATTGTTCAACAACTCCAGCAAGCAAAGCGACATTTACGCTTGCAAGACGAACTTGTAAAGCTCGATAAATACAGCTTATTAATCGTTGATGACGTTGGTTACGTTCGAAAAACTGAACAGGAAACGAGCGTGCTGTTTGAATTGATAGCCCATCGCTATGAGCGACACAGCATGATCATCACATCAAACAAATCATTTGAGCAATGGGATGAACTATTTGAAGATTCAACGATGACAGTCGCGGCAATCGATCGTTTGGTTCATCATGCCACGATTATTCATTGTGAAGGTGACAGCTACCGACGCAAAACAGCGCTCAATAAGAGTAAATAAAATTCGGTATCAACCGGCCAAGATAATTGACGCGGAACCGGCCAAGTTAATTGACGCTAGATA
>NZ_AUTI01000301.1:0-16994 GCF_000497995.1 Pseudoalteromonas sp. TB25 | reverse complement strand
CAGCGGATGCTAAAACAACATGCGTTTGAGTCGGGAGTGGCGTTTAATCTCGAATTTATTTTAGATGAGCGCGACATATTACTTGAAACCATTAAAGATTTTTGGCGTGCGTTTGTATACCCACTTAATAAAGAACGCACCGATGCTATTTTAGATGTATTTGCCGCACCAGAGTCTTTATTCGCTCAAGTGGCGAGCATTTTAAACAAAGCTAATGCACACATTACACCACAAATAAATTTAGATGATGTATGGAAAGCCCGTGACGAGTACATAACCCGTGTGCCTGCATTTAAAAAAGCGGTGTTAGAGCAAGAGTTTATCGGTGCTATTAAAAGCTCGGGTTTAAGCGGGTCTAAAACGCCAGCACGAAAAGGCAGCCTTGGTGCGCTTGAAGCATTTTGTTTAGGGGGTGATTTGTTTTTTGAATTTGGCACTAGCAAGTATTCGTTTGAAGTGTGGAGTACAGAAAGCTTAAGCGATGTGAGCAATTATAAAAAAAATCAGCCATTATTTGTGCATCCATTACTGAGTCAGTTTGACGAGCTTGCCGCCCTTAACAACACCATAAACCAAGGGCTAAAAATAGCGGTTGTACAACATGCAGCACGCTGGGTAAAAGCCGCAATAGTTAAGCGCAAGCAAGAGCAAAGCGTTATCACCCCAGATGACTTATTGACCAATTTACACAGTGCGCTTAATAACGAGCAAGGCGACGTACTAGCGCAAAAAATTGCACAGTTGTTTCCGGTTGCCATGATTGATGAATTCCAAGATACCGATCCGATTCAGTACGGTATTTTTAGTAAAATTTATGGGCAACAAAATACCACGCTTGCCATGATAGGCGACCCTAAACAAGCTATTTATGGCTTTAGGGGCGCAGATATTTTTACCTATATTGGCGCAAAAGAAGCTGTACAGACTGATCAGCAATTTACGCTGGGTACTAACTTTCGCTCAAGCACCGATATAGTCAATAGCGTTAATAGTTTATTTGGCAAACACGCTAACAGCTTTATTTATAACGACGCCATCCCCTTTAACGCAGTAGCTGCTAAAGGTAAAAAAGCGGAAGACTCTTTTTTAATTGATGGCAAACCCACGACCGCATTCGAATTTAATGTATTTGTGGATGAAGCCGCAGACGAAAAAAACAAACCAACCAACAAAGGTGTAGGGCAAGCACATTTAGCCACTCACTTTGCTAATAAAATAGTGACCCTGCTTGAAAAAGCAAAACAAGGGGATGCGTGTATTGGCAGTACCCCTGTCAGCGCTGCTGATATTTGTATATTAGTGCGCGACCGTGTTGAAGCGCAAATAATGAAAAAAGCGCTAGGTGATGCCAAAATTTCCAGCGTGTATTTATCGCGCGAGAGCGTTTTTAGCCAAGAGCTTAGCCATCACCTACTTAACTTTTTAACAGCGCTGCATGGACAATATGATGAGTCATTGCTGCGCGGTGTTTTAGCTGGTCCGCTATTTTGTTTAAGTTATAACGAAATACATGCACTCGCTGATGATGAAAATCAATGGCAAGACTACTTAAACTTTTTTGCACAACTTAGCCACATTTGGAACAAGCAAGGCGCTATGGCAATGCTTGAGCGCTTAATGAGCCATAACCAACTTAGCGCTAAATGGCAAGGGTTAGGATATAACGTTGAGCGTTGGCTGACGGACTTTAGGCACTTGGGCGAAATACTTCAGCAAAAACAAATAGAGCTTGAAGGCACGCTGCGTTTACTGCGATGGTTTGCACAAAAGGTAAGCCAACAAGACGGTGAAACAGTACAGGTACGCCTAGAAAGTGACGCCAACTTAGTTAAAATTGTCACTATGCATGCCTCAAAAGGGCTTGAATACCCTTTGGTATTTATGCCGTTTGCCAGTGGCTATCGCGAAACAAAAGAAGCGCTTTATCATAATAATGGCAAGCTAGTTTACGATTTAAGTAAAGACGAAGATGCCCTTCAAAAAGCAGAACAAGAACGCCTAGCTGAAGATTTACGCCTGCTTTATGTAGCACTTACTCGCGCCGTACATTTTTGTGCGCTTGGTGTTTATAACATAGGGCAAGGACAAAGTAGCCGCTTGGCTATGCAAAGTAGTGCACTTGGGCATGTTTTATTTGCAGGGCTTGAACTTGCCAGTAGCCAAACATGGCGCACGCATTTAAGTGAGTTTTGCGACGCTAACAGCGCGATGAGCTATCAGCAATTTACCTCACAAACATTATTAGAGCAGGGAACACTTTGTTTTAATAACAGTGAAAGTGCGCAGCAAACGTTAAGTGTTAATAAAGTAACAGCAAATATTGAACGTAACTGGCGAGCAACCAGCTTTAGTGCGTTGAGCTTTAAAAAGCACAGCGACCAATTAGCCCCAGGGCGAAGTGATGAAGATCACGAAAAAGACGAGTTTGCAGTGCAAGAGGACGAACTACCATCACCTTATAGTTTTCCTAAAGGGGCAAAGCCTGGTAGCTGTTTACACGAAATATTTGAACAAATAGATTTTACTAGCCCAATAGTTCACCCAACTAATACCGAGCAAAACTTATCTGAAGTAGTTAAGCGCAGCCTTGAAAAGTACCACATAGGTGATCAATGGCGAGAAGTGGCTGAAAAGTGGGTACTTGATGTTCTTGCGTGCCCCCTAGATAACAGTTCTTTAGAAAAAAGCCTTCTTTCATTGGGTGTGCTTACACCCAAAGATTGCCTAGTCGAAATGGAATTTAATTTACCTCTTGAGAGCTTAAGTGCACCAAAGCTAAACGAAATGCTGGTTAAACATTTTGGTTTTACACAAAGTAAGCTTGAATTTTCGCACGTAAAGGGCTTGTTAAAAGGCTTTGTCGATTTAATATTTTGCTACCAAGGCAAATATTATATTTTAGATTATAAGTCTAATTATTTAGGTAGCACGCCAGCTGATTACGAGAGCGACATGCTTGAGCAAGCGATGAGCAGTCATCAGTATCATTTACAGTATTTAATTTACACCGTAGCACTGCATCGTTTATTAAAACAACGTATAGCTGATTACTCAATAGAAACTCATTTAGGCGGCGTGTATTACACATTTTTACGAGGAATGCCGGCAGGGCAAGGTGTGTACTTTAAAAAGCTAACTGAAGAACAAGTGATTATTTTAGATGGCTTATTTAGCCAAGGAGCCATGCTATGAGCGATTTAAATGAGCAACCTGGCTTGTTTGACGATATAGACGAGACACTCAATAATGAAGCCGTAGAGCCTCTTACTTCAAAAAATGTAGCACAAGATGTCCCATTAGAGGACATTGTGTTAAATAATACTATTATCGAAGTCCCGTTACTTGAGTATTTATTAGCGCAAAATCGACTACGTGTAGTTGATGTTAAGCTCGCAGAGTTACTGTGTGCTAATGACATTGAGCAAACACATAATGAGCTGTTTTATATTATTTTATTACTGTGCTTATCGCAGCAAAGCCAGCATAGCTGCCTAACTTTAAATGAGGTTGACTGGAGCAATCCTTTTAACTTGCGCAAAAGCGACTTTAATAAACTAGATGGCAATGTACCCAGTACGCTAAGCCCGTTTAGTGATGACTTTAATGTACATACAGCGCTCAGTTATTTACAAAACCATGAAAGCGTGGGCGAAAATAAACCACTGCAACTGTTTAAAGAGCGACTTTATTTTGCGCGCCTTGCCGGTTATGAGCAAACACTCGCAGATAGACTATTAAGCATGAGCGAGCGAAAGCTCAATATTAATAATGAAATATTGGCAGAACTTTTAAATACCTATTTTCCTGCTGATTCTGCAATTGAAACTGATTGGCAAAAAGTGGCGTGTGCGATTGCTGCCACCAAAGGCTTTAGCGTGATCACGGGTGGTCCAGGTACCGGTAAAACTACCACAGTGACTAAGTTGTTGGCTATTTTGCAGTCACTTTATAAAACCGCGCCGCTTAGCATTAAGCTGGTGGCACCGACAGGTAAAGCCGCTGCACGTTTAAGTGAGTCTATTTTAGGCGCTAAAAATAAGCTCACAACGATTCCTGATGATATAAAAACGCTGATACCGCAAAACGCTCAAACTATTCATCGCTTATTAGGCGTAAAACCGTTTACTAATAAATTCAGACATAACAAAAGCAATCCACTGCATTTAGATGTGCTGATTATTGACGAAGCCAGTATGGTCGATTTATCGCTGATGGCTAAATTAATAGAAGCACTGCCTGCGCATGCGAGATTAATACTCCTAGGTGACAAAGACCAGCTTGCCTCGGTAGATACTGGCAGCGTAATGAGCGATTTATGCCAAGGTTTAACACTTGGGCAAACGCCACGCTACTCGCAAGCACGTTGTGATGAGCTAAATAGCTTATGTTTTAATAATGAGCCTAAGCTCGTAGCGCAAAGCGTGAGTGAATTTAAACTCGCAGATTGCGTTGCCTTTTTACAGCACAGTTATCGATTTGATGCACAAAGCGGCATTGGTCAACTCGCACTTGCGGTAAACACAAATAACACCGGTATTTTAAATTACGTTGAGCAAGAAAGTACCGAAGGGCGTTTTAACGATGTAATTTTAGATTACGACTTTGTAGCGAAACCAATTGAAAAGCTTGTTAAAAGTGCAGTAAGTCATTATGCAAAATACCTTAACTTAATTGCCCAAGGTGCAGATGTTGCACAGGTGCATGCTGCTTTTGCTAGTTATCAGCTTTTAGCTGCGGTACGAGAGGGCGATTACGGCGTGCATAGCTTAAATCAGCGAATAGAGCGCGTATTGCAACAGCAAGGTTTAATAACAGTTAGCCCTAATACTCATCATTATACAGGCATGCCCATTATGGTGAGCCAAAACGATTACCAGCTTAAGTTATTTAACGGCGATATTGGTATTTTAATGCCCGATGAAAGCAATCAGCTCAAAGCCATATTTATTGACGAGCAAGGTAATCAACGAGCATTTTCGCCAGCACGACTCCCTGCACACGATAAAGTATACGTAATGACTATTCATAAATCACAAGGTTCAGAGTTTAGTTACACCGCTATGGTACTGCCACCGCTAAAACAAGCGCGCATGGGTATTAACAGGCAATTAGTGTATACGGGAATAACCCGCGCTAAAAATAAGTTTGAGCTGGTGGCTGACAAAAAAGTACTGCAACTAGCAATGAATAAAAGCGTATCAAGAGCATCTGGTTTATATGAAAGGTTACAATTTTAAGCTTAATTTGAATTTTTTATTAATAATTTAGCTTCAAACTGCTTGTTATTTATCGCGTTATTATAAATGTCTTCTATACTAAAGTTAATTTTATATTAAATGTATTCGGGCGTGTTGATCTTTGGTGGGTGAATTTGCAGTAGTGTGTTTGGTTTTTAGCCAAGGCAGAGCCTATGTAGTGTGGTATTCCCCATACATAGGCGATAACGTAGTATAAATACCAAACATACGCTGCCCTTTGGGTTCTTTCTAGGGACGGTTAAATCTTTGTTGCCTACATGGATGTAGGTAAGGGGCGTGAGCAGGACGCGGAAGCTTTGCTCGGTTTTTACTTATTCTTACATGGATGTAAGCCATTAGAATAACGCAGGAGCAGTTATCGAGCCCACTAGGTTACAAACCTCGCGCCGTGATTTAATCGCCCCTAGATTGAACAAATTTCAATCCACAAAGGTCAACACGCCCTAGTAAGGATATTAATGTTTTTTTCTAAAAATAAGCAAAATGAAATAGCCTCTTTAAAAGCAGAACTCTATCCGTTACAACAAGTGTGGGAAGGGCTTTACCGAGAGATGTTAGTACTGAACATTCTCTATGATGGCAGAATTTCGCACGCCAATGATAGGTTTTTAGAAAATTTAGGCTACAACGAAGACGATCTTACTAATAACTCTTTTGATGATTTTATTACTGAGTCATCTCGTCAATCTTCAGAATTTAAAAGCCTACAGCAAGCTATAAAAAAAGAAGGACATTGGGGCGGTGCATTACAAATTGCGCGCGGTGATGGTAAAGCTGAATGGTTACGTTTAATAGTACATCCTGTAAAAGGGGAGCAAGATCAGTTGCTCTATTTTTCTATATTCGGGAGTGTGCTTACAAAAACAATCACGGCTTCCCGCGAGCAAAGCGACACTATCAAAGCGATATATCGCTCTATGGCAGTAATTGAATTTGATTTAGAAGGCCATGTTTTAAAAGCAAATGAGCAGTTTTTATCAGCAATGGGTTATCAAGAAAGTGAATTAATAGGAAAACACCATCGCACATTTTGTGAAGCTTCAGAGTATAATTCCCAAGAGTATCAACAGTTTTGGGCTAAATTAAGAGAAGGACAGTTTATAGCGGAGCGCTTTAAGCGTGTTGATAAATACGGCAATGTTGTATGGTTAGAAGCGTCATATAACCCAATCTCAAATGACGTGAATGAGCTTTATAAAGTAATGAAGTTTGCAACAGTTATTACAGAGCAAGTAAATCAAGAAATTGCGATATCTAAGGCTGCCGAAATTGCTTATAGCACCTCAACCCAAACGGATAAAAAAGCAGAGCAAGGCGCGAGCGTTATACAAGATACGGTTGCAGTAATGACCGAGCTGGCTATTAACATGGAGCAAGCGGCAAGTGAAATTTCAGCGCTTGATCAGCAGTCGCAACAAATATCGAGTATTGTACAAAGTATTAGTAGTATTGCAGAGCAAACCAATTTGTTAGCATTAAATGCCGCAATTGAAGCGGCTAGAGCTGGCGAGCAAGGTCGAGGCTTTGCTGTGGTTGCAGACGAGGTTCGACTGCTTGCATCTCGTACATCAAAAGCAACAGAAGAAATAGTAGAAGTAGTACAGCGTAACCAATCACAAACCCAAAATACGGTGGCTGTAATAGAAAAAGGTAAAGAAAAAGCAGAGCAAGGTTTAGCACTATCTAAAGAGTCGGGTGATGTGATGCAGGAAATTCAGCAAGGCGCACAAGAAGTTGTAAATGCGATTGGGCAATTTACCAGTGAACTCAAAGCTAACGGCTAGATTAGTTACGTCCTTATTCTAAAGCGGGCACCTTTACCGGTACCCGCTCAACCTAACCCCCCTCAATATTACTCTCGAAACATCCCTGATAATTTTAAATTTAACAACTATTCTTTATTAACCCATTAAATAACAAGTAATAAGTTTCTTCATCCCTATAAATGATAATAAATTGTTGCATTTTTGTTCTTTGTTCCTAATACTGATGAACGCCAAGGCTGACAAGCCCTAGTATGAATACCTTAAATGATAATAAAATATTACGTACACAACATTAAGGAATTGTATGAACAACACTAAGCGCACACACACATTAATTAAACCAAGTCACCTAATTGGTGCTGGGCTTGCTATGCTAATGAGCTTTTCTGCTGCGAGTAAAGACTACAAAATTATATTAATTCACGGGTTACAAACTTCGCAAATAACCAATAAGTCGGGTAGTGATGTAATTAATGACGGTGAAACATATTGGCAATCGTACTGGAATAATCGTGCAGATGAGCGAATTGATTGGCCTGCTTATGAGCGAATTGAAGGTAAAATTGCTACCGATTGGGTGTGGCCAAAGTTAAAGCAAATTTCACGCTCTAATTTATGCAGTGATGGCTGTGTATTTGTAACACATTCAACAGGTGACTTAGTTGCACGCCATATTATTGATAATCAAGAAAACTGGTTAGAAAACGAAGGATTACAGCCGCTTAATATCGTGGCTACGTTTGATTTAGCAGGCGCGGGCGGTGGAAGTGAGCTTGCTGACGTCGCTGTTAGTGCTTTAACTGGCGCATCATGGAACTTTGCGGTCGATGCTGCACTCAAATGGTGGCTAGGAAGTGATGTAACCGAGGCCGTTGGCGTATTACACGATTTAAAAGTGAATAACGCCCGTAAAATATCACCATTTCCTGATGCACGTACACCTCGTTTACGCTTTGTGGCAGATGGTAATGCATACTTAGGATTAACAGGTGGATTTTTAAAAGGCAATGATGACTCGGTTGTTGCATCGCACTCTTCATGTGGTGCAAGTTCAGCTAGTTCATTTGGAAGTTGTAGCCAAAGTATTGATACTGATGGCCGTTTAAAATCGCAAGGTGATGCGGTAAATAGCTTTATGCCAAACCATTATCCAATGATGATGAGTGACAGTTATAGCCATAACGAAATACATAATGCCCAGCGCAAAGGTAATGTAACAATTGCCATGAATAACGTAAATGTGGAAGGTGACACGGTAGGGTTTAATACGTTTGATAAAACTACAGGTAGTTGGTTTTGGAAAAAACAATATCGTTATATTAAGGATTCAAATAATTTAAGCGCATCAGCACTTATTTATAATGTGATCCCATAACATGCAAGGCGTGTAGCTCAAAGCTATACGCCTTATAAAGGATTAAATTAACTAATGAAAAAATTTTATGTCGTTGCTTTAATTATTAGCGCTATTTTATTTTCGCTATGGTTTACAAGTAAAAATGACACTCATAAAGTTGTAGAGCCAGTGACAACGCAGGTTAAACAAGCCGCTAGCGTAGTTGATTTATCACCTGTAAAAGTGATTCCCATAGATGTACCTAAAAAAAATAAAACACAATCAAAAAAGCAAGTCGCGTTTAATGAAGACTTAACAAAAGCGGCGCAGCAAGTGGTTATGCAATACCAAAGCGCACTCAAATTTCCTCCTTATTCTCAACCATTAAGCCCACTAGATGAAGACCGATTAAAACCAAACCAGTTTTACCCTGTGTCGAGCCCTATTGACGAAAGTGGTGATGCTTTAACGTTAAGTATTAAGCAGTATCGTTTTGTATACCCAGAAGAAATAATAATAAGAGTAAGTGCTCAAGGACTTGGTAAAGTAGTCGTTGAGCTTGCAAATACAGATACAAAAGAAGTATTAAATACTCATATAGGTAATGCACGTGAAGGTGAGGCAACTATCACCTTTAAAGGAGAGGATGATTACCCTCGTAGTTTGCAAGTGTTTGTAGAGGGTGATGTTGCTGGTAAAAAAGTCCCTGTAGTTGCACAAATTCAATATATGGCGCCGAGTGCGACTTTAACAGGTTTTGAAACTGCATATGCACAAGATGAAAACATGGTCGTGCCAGCTAATTTAACAGTGATAAAAAGCGGTTTGTATCGAGTTAGGGCTAACTTATACAGTGGCGATACACCACTTGCTCATTTAGTATCTAAAGAGCGGTTAGCACAGGGAAGCCAAACACTTAATTTGAAAGCTCACTGGTCGGTATTACCACAAGGTATTACAGATATGCGTTTAAGTGATTTTGTAATTGAGAAAATGTCCCCAAGCCCCGGTGAGCGTAACAGCTTTGGGAGTAGTGAAATAAGTCACTTTGATATTAACGATTTTTCGTACGATAGCTTGCAACAGTTGCCATACCAGGCTAATGCACAAGAAAAGTTAAGTTTAGAGTTTTTACAAGGTTTAGCTGAGAGTTAAAGTAAAGCTTAAGATTAAATTGGTAAATTAAAGGGTTTGTATATAAATACAAACCCTTAATTCTTTACTCTTAGCTAACTAAAAGTTAGCTAAGATTTATAGTAACTACACTTGGCACTTCTTGTTCATCAATTTCACTACTTACTGGTACTTTAGGTATGTCAGGTTTATCAAGGGCGATATCGCCACCATCAATTACTTCACCTGTTTGTAAGTTTTTAAAATCAAATAAGTCGGCATCAGCTAAATGTGAAGGCACTATGTTTTGCATTGCTGTAAAAATACTTTCAATACGGCCCGGGTGCTCCGCATCCCATTTTGCAAGCATTGCTTTTGTATGTTTACGCTGTAGGTTTTCTTGTGAGCCACAAAGATTACAAGGGATTATAGGGTAGCCTTGTGCAAATGCGTATTGGGCTATATCGGTTTCTTTGCAGTATGCAAGTGGGCGAATAACCATGTGCTCGCCATTATCACTCATTAATTTAGCCGGCATACTTTTTAGTTTACCGCCATAAAACATGTTCAAAAATAAGGTTTCAATCATGTCATCACGGTGATGCCCAAGGGCTATTTTAGTAGCGCCTATCTCATTTGCTGTGCGGTATAAAATACCACGACGTAAGCGTGAGCAAAGTGAACACGTTGTTTTACCTTCAGGGATAATATCGGTAACAATGCTGTAGGTATCTTCTTCTACAATATTGTACTCAACATTTAGTTTATCAAGGTACTGGGGTAGTACATGTTCAGGGAAACCTGGTTGTTTTTGATCAAGATTTACAACAACTAGGTCAAACTTTATAGGTGCTACACGTTTTAAATGTTGAAGCATTTCAAGCATGGTGTAGCTATCTTTGCCGCCTGATAAACACACCATAATACGGTCGCCTTCTTCAATCATATTGAAGTCCATAACAGCTTGACCAGTTTGGCGACGTAAACGCTTTTGCAGCTTATTTAAGTTAAATTGAGCTTTAGCTTGATCTGAGTGTGACAATTACGCCCCCTAGTAAAACAATACAGCAAAGTTATTTGCTAAAAATAAAGGGGCGTATTATACCCAAACCACCTGAATATGCGAGTTTAGGATGTAATTAAAAGCAATTTAAACACGGTATTTTTAGCAAGTAGTATATGAGCTGTTACTTGCTAAAAATCTTTTGGTTAATCTAGTTTTTTTGCAAGTGGGCTCACGTAACCATCGGGTTTGAGTGCCAGTACATCACAGTCTAGGCTATCAATTACATGCTCTGCTGTATTACCTACAAGAGCAGCACTTAAGCCGGTACGCCCAACGGTACCAATAACAACTAATTCGCTATTTAACCGCTTCGCTACATCAGGGATTACATCCTCTGGCAGGCCTTCTTCAATAAAACATTGCTCTGGGTTTAAATTAAACTCTGCAGCAAGTGCATTGGTTGATTCATGATGATGCTTTTTAACTGATTCGTTATAAAGCCCCGGATTAAACTCAGGAATTTCGATTGCGATATTTATGGGCGTTGCAGGATAAGCATTAACTAAATTAAGTTTTGCGTTGGCAAGTTCACATAAAAATTGTGCGTCTTTAATAACGCGTTTATTAAGTGCTACATGTTCTTCGTTTTCACTAACCGCATTTACAGCAGCTAAAATATTACCGTTTGCTGGCCATGCCATTTCTTTTACAAATAATACCGGAGCTGGGCATTTGCGTACTAAGTGCCAATCGGTCGGGGTAAAAATAACTGATTTAAGTGCACCATGTTGATGTGTGCCTTTAATTACTAAATCGTACTTTTCATCAATTACAGTATCGATTATGGCTTCGTAAGGGCGATTATGCCAAACACAAACTACTCTGTACATCCAAATCTGGAAACACTCTGGAAACCTACATATTATCTAGTTTAGGAGGCTTTTCCAGAAAAAGTGAAAAATCGCAAAGAAATTTGGACTTTTTTGAGTTCTGGAAAGTAGTTTTCCAGATTTTGTACTTTCCATTTTTAAGAGTTACACCGTTGGATTATATTATTAAGATAATTTAAAAACTTTTTACTAGCACGAAAAGGTTTCATCGTATTAAAAAGACTAATTCAAAATCTAATTTTCTATGCTAATCTTTGAAAGACTTCAATAAAATAGGAATGGAAAGCCTTTGAAAAAAATTGATTTACACATACATACTGTCAGTACACCGAGCGATAAGAAATTTACTTTTAGTATGGAGCGGATGAAATGGTATGTAGAAGAGGCTAAATTAGACGCCATCGCAATTACTAATCATAATATGTTTGATTTAGAGCAGTTCCGTATAATCCAACAACAGCTTGCAGTTAAAGTCTTTCCAGGAATTGAGGTAGATATAGAGGGAACTCACCTTTTAGTAATAGCTGAAGATAATGAGTTAAATGACTTTAAAAGTCGCTGCGACATGATTACAGAACTCATACCTGATAAATATACTTCGATTACATTTGAAGAATTCCATGAAGTTTTTACAAGCCTTTCAAATTACCTGTTGATCCCTCATTACAAAAAGTCCCCAGAAATAAAAGAGGAGACGCTCAATAAGCTGAGAGAGCATGTAATGACTGGTGAGGTTACAAGCCCTAGGAAGTTTATTTACAGTATTAAAGATGCAGATGCACTCGTGCCTGTATGTTTTAGTGACTTACGTGTAGAAGATAAATTAAATGTTGTTCCTCCAAGGCATACATATATTGATGTTGGGGAAATTACACTCAAAGCTTTAAAGCTTGCACTATCAGATAAGTATAAAGTACATCTTTCAAAAGAAGAAGGGCATCAATTCTTTGAGGCGTTGAATAATGGCTTGAAATTATCTACAGGTTTAAACGTTGTTCTAGGCGAACGTTCGACTGGTAAGTCACATACACTCAATTTAATTGCGGAGCAGAATACAACTGAAGATGTAAAAGTTAAGTATGTTAGGCAGTTTTCTCTGTTACAGAGAGATGAAGATGATGAAAGGGATTTTTCTAGGAGTCTTTCGACGAGTCAATCCAGGATTACCGAGAACTATTTAAAGGAATTTAAAGAGTCAGTTGATTTGATGAGAGATGTTGATATTAGTCGTTCAGATAGAGAGCTTAATGACTTTGTTGATTCTTTACTGAGTCATGCTGCTGAATCGCATAAACTTGATGCTTTTGCTAAGGCTCATTTATTCACTGAATCAGGCTTTACTATTGATGATTTAGATTCATTGAAGACTCTCATCAATGCGGCTATGGTTTTAGCTGATAACTCTGGGTATAGAGAGATTATCAATAGATATGTTTCGGATGATAATCTAAAAAATTTGGTTGTTGATTTAATAAAAGAACATAACAAAAATAAAGACCTGGAACTCAAGAAATCATTTGTTAATGATCTTGTAGACAATATTAAAAGTGAGTTGAAAATGCATACAGCCGCAGCTCCAATTAGTGATGTCAATCTATATAAGCATGCTCTAGACCTTAAGAGGGTCGAGAAATTTAATACTCTGTGTCGGAATATAAAACAAGACACTGAGTTCCTTCGTAAGGATATCCAAGGATTTTCTAAGGTAGCAAAAAGAAGCAAATTTACAAATGCTCGTGATGTTGGTGGTGTATTAAGTCGAAGGATTTCTTTCGTTAGCTCCTTCTCTAAGTACGAAGAGACTGGCTTTAGTTACTTGAAGGAATTACGAAAAATAGAAGAACTCGCCGAGACTGAGTACCACAAATTGTTTGTTAAAATTAACTACGATATTTTGAATTCTTCTGGGTACCAGGTATCAGGCGGGGAGAGATCTGAATATCGATTATTACAAGAAATAAGTGATGCTAGTCAATTTGATTTACTATTGATTGATGAGCCAGAATCTTCTTTTGACAACATATTTTTATATAAAAAAGTAAATCGTCTTATAAAGGAAATGTCTGGCTTCATGCCCGTAATTCTGGTGACACACAACAGTACCGTTGGTGCATCAATAAAGCCTGATTATCTTGTGTATACAAGCAAGAGGGTAAATGATGGAAAAGTTGAGTATGATTTATATACAGGTTACCCAACGGATAAGGTACTAGTTGGCCTTGATGGCATGGAAACTGATAATCATAAAGTACTGCTTGATTGTTTAGAAGCAGGTCGTGAACCTTATGCAGTTAGGAGAAAAGAATATGAAGTGCTTGAAGATCGTTAATGGCAAAGGAGAGTTTTCTTTGGATGGGGATTCTTGGAAAGTGTTGGATGATATATCTAAGGAGGACATACTGGTTATAGTTAACAAGTGTTTAGAAGATTGTTTTGAGATGGATGATCCTTCTGAAGCCGAAGTTCACAATAAAGCACATGAAATTATCTATAAAAACCTATATGTAAAATTCGATGAACTCAATAACCAAAGAAGCAGATTTAAAGATGAGAGTGAAAATATATTCAAAGATGCTTTAGCTAAATACAGTTAATATAAGTTGAACATCAGAGTTGAGTAATAGGACTTACTCAACTCTGAGCTAGTACTTCTAAGTGTCACTAGTGGGCGATGGTAACGCCTTTGATATCTAAATTAAATACCCGCAACCTCTTTAATAAAACGGCTTACTACTATTTGAAGCTCTTTTTGTGCTCCCCATTGACTGTCATAAGCTTCAAACACATTAATTTGATCGTGATCAAATGAACTCTCTATGTTTTTTTCTGCTTGTTGATATTTTTCAATAGCAGTAATTAATTCAGCGTTAAGTAGAGGCTTGTAAACATTTAACGAGTCGGAAATTGTCATTTGGAACTTTTGGTTTATTTCAGCTGCACCCTCAGTGCAAGTATCATCAGGAATATTGTTCATAATATTAAATTCTTGGTCAGACAATTTAGATGAAACTTCTATAGCGTCGGCTAACGATTTAGATAGCTGAATTAGACTTTCTTTGTTTATTTCCCAAACTCGATCTTTTCTTTGTTTCCTGACTGAATCGAAGTGTATCGCGGTAGCCGTAATAGTTCCCGCTGCGATTATTAGGTTAAGAGTAAACGCATGATCAAAATTAAATTTAAGGTCAAAAACTAGATACCAGACAGTTAAACAAAAACCTGTTAGAAGACCGAGAATATATTTAACCATTTACACCTTATTAAGCGACAATTACGGTGGCCGGTCTAGCGACAATTATCTTGGCCGGTTGATCTGATAAGGTTCGGTACAGCAGAACGGAGGAGTTCACTGTGCCGGGAACACGAATCACTGATCAGCAGGTCACTATTTATATGAAACATAGAAAGCGTAATAGCCAAGTTATCGCGGCTGCGAAAGCAGGTATTTCTGAACGTTCAGCAAGGCGCATTGATAAACTGGATGAGCAGCCATTGTCTAATAAACGCCAATGGCGAACACGTATAGATCCACTTGAATCTATCTGGGACAGTATTGTTGTCCCTCTACTTCAAGGTGATGCTACGTTAACTCCAGTGGGAATTTTTGATCATCTTTGCGAGTTTCACACCGACAAATTTAACCCGAGCTCACGGCGTACATTAGAGCGTCGAATTCATAAATGGCGGGCACTGTATGGCTCAAGCAAAGAGGTCGTATTCCTGCAAACACACGAGTATGGCCTATTAGGTATATGTGATTTCACACATGTGAAGTCACCCGTTACCATTGCTAGTGAACCCCTTAAGCATATGTTGTTTCATTATCGTATGCCCGCCAGNGCGGTGAAAGCTTTGCTGCTTTTTCTGATGGTGTGCAAAACGCATTTAAAGCAGCCGGCGGTGTGCCTAAAGAAGTGCGTACAGACAGTCTCAGTGCCGCCTATCGTAATCATACTAATGATAATGATTTTACAGAGCGCTTTAATGAGCTAGTTATCCATTATGGCTTTAAAGCGACCCGTAATAACCGCGGTATTGCGCATGAAAATGGGGCTATTGAGAGCCCTCATGGGCATCTTAAATCGCAACTGGAGCAAGCATTAAAAATCCGTGGTAGTTATGACTTTCAGACAAGAGAAGTCTATGAATCGTTTGTTGCAGACATTGTTGCTCGCCGTAATCGCCGTGTAAGTGATAAGTACGCAGTAGAGCAGCGACAATTACACGCTTTACCACGGACGATGAGCGTCAATTACACCGAGCATTATCTAACGGTGTCACGTACGAGTACTATTTCATTGAAACGTGTTACCTATAGCGTCCCGTCACGCCTTATTGGTAGCCGATTACTTGTTCGTTTATATGACAACCGCTTAGAGCTGCGCTATGGCAGCGATTTAGTTCAAACGTTAGCGCGTGTCTATGCTTCTAAAGGGTGCCGTGCACGCAATATTAGTTACTTGCATGTTATTGACGCATTGGTTAAAAAACCATTGGCATTTCGCTACTCACAACTACGTGACGACTTACTCCCAAGCGACAATTACAAAGCTATTTGGGAATACGTTAATACTCATCTTTTAGCGGATGAAGCGAGCTATTACATGGTAAAACTGCTCCATTTAGCAAAACAAAGTGGGTGTGAACGTCAATTAGGACGATTTGTAGCAGTGTCAATTACTCAGCGACAATTACCGGCCATCCGAGAATGTGAAGCGCAATTTTTAGTGATTGCATCAAACATACCCACAATAAAAATAAAGCAACACAGCTTGAGCGCTTATAGCAGCATGATACCGGGAGGTCTACATGGATAACTTCACGGCCTCGTTACCTTTAATGCTGAAACAATTAAAGCTTAGCACCATGCTTCAACAGTGGAATACCCTGGGAAAAAAAGCGATGGAAGAACAATGGAGCCCGCAGCAATACTTGTCTGAGCTGTGCCATGTTGAACTTGCGACACGCGATGACAAACGCCTTCAGCGGCTTTTAAAAGATGCAAAATTGCCAATGGGTAAACACCTTAGCAGCTTCGACTTTACCCTTGTTGATGGGGTTAGTAAGCCCCTTGTTGCTGATTTAATAAATCAGCCGGATTGGTTGAAGCACGGTGGCAATATATTGTTATTTGGCGCCAGTGGTCTTGGTAAAACGCATATCGCCAGTAGCATCGGTTATGGCCTTATCGAGCAGGGCCATAAAGTTAAGTTCGTTGCCGCGTCAGCGATTGTTCAACAACTCCAGCAAGCAAAGCGACATTTACGCTTGCAAGACGAACTTGTAAAGCTCGATAAATACAGCTTATTAATCGTTGATGACGTTGGTTACGTTCGAAAAACTGAACAGGAAACGAGCGTGCTGTTTGAATTGATAGCCCATCGCTATGAGCGACACAGCATGATCATCACATCAAACAAATCATTTGAGCAATGGGATGAACTATTTGAAGATTCAACGATGACAGTCGCGGCAATCGATCGTTTGGTTCATCATGCCACGATTATTCATTGTGAAGGTGACAGCTACCGACGCAAAACAGCGCTCAATAAGAGTAAATAAAATTCGGTATCAACCGGCCAAGATAATTGACGCGGAACCGGCCAAGTTAATTGACGCTAGATA
>NZ_AUTI01000300.1:0-13065 GCF_000497995.1 Pseudoalteromonas sp. TB25 | reverse complement strand
TGCGCTTGGTATCTTTCCAGCCTCCTAACTTTGCCAGTTCCTGATACGCCCATGACATATTTGGAGCAGTTTCAGGCAATGGTGTTTTTATTCTCTTTAACCACAATAACTTCCATGCTTTGGGAGATAACAGTTGTTCACAACTTGGAGAATCAGGCTGCTCATTGGTGAACTTTAGTTGCAATATTCGCGTCGCAATAAAGCCATTAATCGTCACCAATCTTTCCATGTTATCTTGGCTTTGAAGGCGTAAACTTTCGATATCCGTACCATCACTTTTCCAGACTTTATGGTATTCCTCTACAAGCCAACGGTGCTCATAGTAGGTGATGATAGCTAAGGCGTCTTCTTTGCTGGTGACTGGTTCACTGGTTAATAGGTGCCAGCTTAAGCCATTCTTAGCGTTTCCTCGCTCTGTACAGCCGACATAGTAAACTGGGAGGGAGTGTCCTTTCTTATTGTAAGGCGCTTTGAGTGTCACTGGCGCATAGGTGATATCCAGTGTTGCGCTTCGGGCTTTTCTTCCTCCTTTTTGTGCAATGTGGATGTGTTTGGTGCCTGCACTCATCAGCTCGCTTGCAAACGCATAGAGCTTATCCTCACCTTCTTCAATATGACGACTTTGCATCGAGCGTACGACGAATCGTTGCTGCTCGGTCAGTTTATACTGCAAGTATTCGTAGATGTCCGCTTCGCGGTCACACACCGATATCACGTTCGCCATTTGTCCTTGCAGCCGCTCTGCCATCGCTCGTGACGCTGACTCCCACTTGTAACTTTCTTTTTCTTCGTAAGAAGTCGTCGCGTGTTTTTCTCTTTTTCCAATCGTGTTGATATCACGACTCCAGCGAGACTGTTCAATTAATCCCACAACTTGCTTTGTGTCTGGCGCAAACAGTAATACGCTATGAGCTAACAAGCCTCGTTGTTTTGCTCCTCGTCCGACATGACCCAAATCATCTCGAATGGAGGAATGTTTATAAATTAGTGTGGTCGTGTCTTCTAATGCGAGCAACAAGTTATGACTTTTTGCTTGTTCAACCGTGGCTTTAAAGCCTGACTCTGCTATAGCCGTTGCGCCAATATTCTCGTTGCGAATAAAGCGGTAGGCACCTTCCATATCGCCGGGGGATTGAGTGATGTTTACAAGTGGTTTTCCTGGTTCATTTGCAAGCGTTGATGCTAACTTTACCAGACGCGCTGTTCTTCTTGGATCACCTAAGTCCGATTTACCGAATTGTTGTTTTGCCCAATGAGTATGTTCGTTAATCATAATGTGCCCTCAAACAAGATTTGAAGATCTGATCATGACATTGAGATTTAGTTCAAAAAAATCCCCGCTAATTTCTTAGCAGGGATTTGTGTATAAGAGACAGCTATTAGCGGCTTTTAGTGTAGGGCTTTAAGCTTTGTTAAATTTTAAATTGGCCAACTAAGTGTCCTAAGCTTTCACCACGCCCAGCTAAATGCTGACCAACTGAAGAGGTGGTTTTACTTGAAATAGTTAGCTCATTAACTATTTCTTGAATAGCAAATACATTACGGTTTATTTCTTCTGTAACGCTACTTTGCTCCAGCGCCGCTGTCGCAATTTGTGTGCTCATGTCGTTAATTGATCTAACTGAGCTTGTTACAGCGCCTAAACTTTCTGAAATAGCACGAGAGGATTCAACAGAGCGATTACAACTACTTTGGCTTGCTTGCATTGCTGCAACTGCATCTGATACTAAATTATGTAGCTCACTCAACATTTCACTAATCTCTAGGGTGCTAACTTGAGTACGACTTGCTAGGCTTCTTACTTCATCGGCTACAACTGCAAACCCTCTGCCTTGCTCACCTGCTCGCGCAGCTTCTATTGCAGCATTGAGTGCAAGTAAGTTTGTTTGCTCAGCAATTCCACCAATTACACTTAGTACGCTATTAATCTTTTTAGATTGATCACTGAGTGAATCAACCTGTTCAGCAGCTAGGTTAATTTCGCCCATTAAGTTTGAAACCTCACAGAGTGAAATATCAACACACTCTTGAGCTTTAGCAACTTCTTGCGTTGCCGCTTGAGTTGACTCTGCCACTTGGTTTGTATTTTGAGCCACCTCATGAGAAGTAGCCGACATTTCGGTAATAGCCGTTGCAACAAGGTCTGTTTCATGATTGTGATTAAGTAACTTGTCTTCAATTAATCGTGTTTGTGTATTTATGTCACCAGAAGCTGTTTTTACATCGTGTGTTACATCAACCACATTAGCAATAATGCCATGTAGCTTACTTACAAACATATTAAATGCTTCGCCAAGTTGACCTATTTCATCATTAGTATCAATGTCTAGACGCTTAGTTAAATCGCCCTCACCTTTTGCAATATCGTCAAGGCTTTGCGCCATGCGCTGTATTGGTTTTACCATTGTGTTTGCGGCAACTAACGCACATATAATTGTTAAAACAACCCAAAATAAAGCAATTAATAATAAGGTCATTACCTTATCATTCATGTGATCTTGCATTGTTGTTTGGTATTTAAGTAGCTCTGCGTCTATATCATCCATATATGCGCCAGTACCAATCATCCAGTTTGTGCCTGGTATCATTGCTGCATAGCCCATCTTTTCAACTAAGCCTGTGGTATTTGGTTTTTGAAAATGATAGTTAAAAGCGCCACCGCCTTTTCTAGCTTGCTCTAATAAGCCCACTATTATTTTTTTACCGTTAGGGTCAGTCATCCCTATTTTGTTTTGCCCTTCAATAGCATCACCTAGTAATGCATGAAAAACACTAATGCCATTGGTGTCGTATATAAAAAAGTAACCACCTTGGCCAAATGTTAAGTCTCTTAAAGCGTTTTTAGCATCTTGCTCAGAGCCATTTGCTAATTGATAGCGAACAATTTTGCTAGCAATTTCAATTTCGGTACTTAGTAACGTTTGCTTGTCACTTATTAACTTAGTTTGAAATGCTTCAAAATTTTGTTGCTGATTTTTATTCTCTAAATAATAAGAACTCAGCATTAAGCTGATCAAAAGTAGCATTAGCGGTAAAATAGCTAGTAACAGCAATTTGTTTTTCAAGCTTAAATTACTCATTTTTTCTCCGAGGTGAATAAAGGTGTGTGTGCAGCAACAACTAAAATCTAGCAAAACTAATATAGTTTGCAGATTTACTTATTTGCCCAAAATAACTTCGCTCATTTATATCGCTTTAAACTTATATTAAGAAAAGCATAGGTAAAATTAGGTAGGACCAAGTTAGTTAGAAGTCAGCTTAGCCATATTATAATCCCAACTCGGCATTTTAGACACCAATAACGCAGAGACCTTAGTCTTAATAAAAATAATTCATCCAACGTTTATCCATTATTTAAAACACTCTCTATAAATAATATCCACGTAGCCTTACTGCTTTTATTTAAGTTAATTAGTTTTAATTGCGGCGAGTTAGATTATTTGTAAGCGAGTATAAATATTGGCCTCAAGGTTAAATTAATATGTAGAGATTAATTTTTTATTAACATATAATAACCCTATCTTCCTAGTAACAAATAACCAGATAGATTAAAACATATTGTTTTGAGCCACTGTTATGAATTAATAAAAATGAATTACTAATGAAATATATTTTATACCTCGTGCTTTTAATCTCTAGTCAAGTATTTGCAAAGCCTGTAAATAATAGTATTGCATTTTACTATTCGTACCCGATGCCTCTAGCCGAAATGACTTTTTATTCTCGCGTTGTAGTTCAGCCCGAACACGTCACTGAGCACGAACTTAATTGGTTGAAACAACGTAATATTGCTGTTTATGCTTATTTAAGTGTTGGCGAGTCTTTTAATAGAAATAAGTCCTCACTTAGTATAAACCCCAACTGGAATAGCCATATTGCCGATTTAGCATCAGCACATTGGCAACAACATATTCAAAGGAGCACTGAGACATTAAAAGCACGTGGTTTTAGCGGCTTATTTTTAGATACTCTAGACAGCTATCAACTTTTAGATGACAAGCACAGTAAACCCGAACAACAAGCTGGATTAGTCACCATAATAAGCTCTCTATCTGAAACTTTTGATAAGCACCTTATTCTCAACCGGGGCTTTGAGTTATTGCCTAAACTCGCTGATTTAGCCAATGATTTAGTGGCGGAAGGTTTATATAGCCATTACAACCCAAACGACAATAGCTATAAACTGACCAACAAAAACGACCAAGATTGGCTAAGCGCACAATTAAAAAAAGCAAAAAACTTAGGCCTCAACGTCCAAATTATTGATTATGCAAAGCCCGATAACCGCCTCGCTATGGCACAAAAGATTATAGACGCAGGTTTTAATCCATGGGTGACAGATGGCCACTTGCAAACATGGGGTACATCATCGATAACACCTGTGCCTAGGCGAATATTAATCCCTTATAATAGCGATATTTCACCCTTAGTTAAAAAATCCGTTCATTCAAAGCTTGCTACAGTCATAGAATACTTAGGGTATATTCCTGATTATGTAGATGTAGCTAAAGAAAGTTTACCTAAAATAGATCCCAGTTTACATGCCGGCATTATTTCTTGGACTACTAGTAATATATTTTATAGTACTGAGATTATTAAATGGCTGGAAGGGGGTTTAAAAATAGTACCGGAGCTAATATTAGGGGAATTACCTCAATCAAATAAATTACTGATTAGTTTAGGCGTAGAAAATATAAATAATGCGCAACCTGGCCCTTATGAAGTTAAATACTTTGCCGATTGGCTAAGAGGTGAAACTACAAAAGCACCTGTAATTATCAGACCAAATTCCCTTAAGTTAACCTCAGACGCCACAGCGTTAATTAGCATTAGTTCAGCAAATGGTAAAATCCTAGCGCAAGGAAGTAAGACTAAACTAGGTGGCATAATAGTAGCCCCTTGGCTAATTGATAATTTACCACTGGAAGGCAGTAAATGGGTGATAGACCCTAAGAACTTGTTAACAAAAGTACTAAATTTACCCACAATATTAGCTCCTGATACAACGACTCTGAGCGGAAGGCGTATGTTAACTTTGCACATAGATGGCGATGGATTTAGTAGCGTTGCGCACTTCAAAGGTAAGCCATACAACTCAGAAGTTATTCGCGATGAAATAATAAAAAGGTACAAATTGCCATTAACATCCTCCATAATACAAGCAGACATAGAGCCTAACGGCTTACATCCAAAACAAAGTGAAGAACTTGAGCAAGTTGCAAGAGATATATTTAAACTACCTTATGTAGAGGTTGCATCACACACATACAGCCACCCTTACTTTTGGAAAGTGCTATCAGGGATACAAAACATAGATGAAGATGATACGAAATACGGACTTAATTTAAATATTCCTGGGTATCTCTCTGTCGATTTAGAAAAAGAAATTTCAGGGTCAATTCAATATATTAATGAACGACTGACGCCAAAGAATAAAAAAACAGTATTAATTCTATGGTCAGGCGATGCGGTTCCAGGACCAAAGGCTTTAGCCATAGCAAGAAAAGCTGGCGTGCTCAACGTGAATGGTGGTAATACTTCAGTAAAAGCTGATAACCCAACTCTTACAAATGTATCGCCAATTGGACGACCTGAAGGTGACTTGTTATACCAAATTTATGCACCCATTATTAACGAGAACGTATACACCAACTTGTGGCATGGGCCTTATTATGGTTTTAAGCGCCTAATCGAAACATTTGAAATTACAGAAAAACCATACAGATTAAAACCCTATAGTATTTACTTTCATTTTTATTCTGGTGAACTACCTGCTGGACTTGATGCCCTGAAATATAATATAGACTACGTACTTGCAAGACCGAATACGCCAGTACATTTAAGCCAGTATGCAAAAATAGCTAAAGACTTTTATTTTTCAGCTCTTGCTAAAAACAGCAATAACGAATGGGTTTTTAGCTCTCAAAGTATTCGAACATTACGTATTCCCAATGATTTTGATGTTCCTAATGTAGCTCAAAGTTCAGGAATATCCGGCGTCACTCAAAAGGGTAATTACATTCATATAACTGATGATTTAGCAAAGCTTAGCTTTGATCACAGCCAAGAAAACAATGTACCGTATTTAGCTTCAGCTAATGTCTCCATGGATAATTGGCAAGTGAATGGAGCTGTCAGTTTTAAAGCCTGGGTGCCTGCTAAAATTGATTTAGTTAATGGGCGTTCTTGTGAGTTTGTTTCTAATGATGGAAAGCGCTTTAAAGGTAAATCAAATGCTTATATCACACAGTTTAGTCTGCCAAAAGGTCAATTCTACGGTTACTTAAAATGTAAAAGAGCTGCTTGATGGTGAGTAATAAAAAACTAAGCTCTTATTGTAAGTAACATATTGATACATTCTTTTATCGTTTTTCTAAGTATAGGTTTGTAGGTTGCTCTTAATAACTCGAGTGGCAAACCAATGGGTTTTATTGTGGTGAGTTAATCAAACCAGCATGTTATTATACCCCTTGAGTATATGGTTGAATTAACATGTAGAAATTAATCTTCCATTAACATATAATAACCCTATATTACTAATACCAAATAGCTAGATAAATTGGACCGCATTACTTTGAGCCACAGTTATAAATTAATTGAAATGAATTACTAATGAAATATTTTTTATACCTAGTGCTTTTAATTTCTAGTCAAGTATTTGCAAAGCCTGTGAATAATAGTATTGCATTTTACTACTCAGCGCCGATGCCATTAGCCGAAATGACCTTTTATTCTCGCGTTGTAGTCCAGCCTGATCTTGTGACTGAGCACGAACTTAATTGGTTTAAACAGCGTAATATTGCTGTCTATGCTTATTTAAGTGTTGGTGAGTCGTTTATTGAAAGTAAGTCTTCACTCGCAGTTAACCCTAACTGGAATAGCCATATTGCCGATTTAGCATCAGCACATTGGCAACAACATATTAAAAGTAGCGCTGCGGCATTAAAAGCACGCGGCTTTAGCGGCTTATTTTTAGATACCCTAGATAGCTATCAGCTATTAGATGCTACACACAGTAAACCCGATCAACAAGCTGGGTTAGTCACCATAATAAGCTCACTATCTGAGACTTTTGATAAGCACCTTATCCTCAATCGGGGATTTGAGTTATTGCCTAAACTCGCTAATTTAGCAAGTGACTTAGTTGCTGAAGGTTTGTATAGCCACTTCAATCCAACCGACAATAGCTATAAAGTGACCAGCAAAAACGACCAAGATTGGCTAAGCGCACAATTAAAAACAGCACAAAGTTTAGGCCTCAACGTCCAAGTTATTGATTATGCAAAGCCCGGTAATCGCCTTACTATGGCACAAAATATTATAGACGCAGGTTTCAATCCGTGGGTGACCGACGGTCACTTGCAAACGTGGGGCACATCATCAATTACGCCGATCCCTAGGCGCATTTTAATCCCTTATAACAGTAACGTAAAACCACTCATATACACTACCGTACACTTAAAGCTTGCGACCATGATTGAGTATTTGGGGTACATACCTGATTACATAGATATGGCAAAACGCGACTTACCTTTGGTTGACCCTAGCTTACATGCCGGTATTATTTCGTGGACCTCAAGCGATGCATTTTACACCCCAACACTTACCAATTGGCTTGAAGCTAATTTAGGTGTTGTGCCAGAACTTATTTTAGGCGAGTTACCACAGTCAACTAAATTACTATTTAACATGGGTATTGAGTCGTTAAACACACTACCTGAAGGTCCATATAAACAAGATAGCTTTGCACCTTGGCTCAAAGGAGAATCCACAACACCTCCCCCTATCGTTAAACCATATTTACTAAAATTAGCAACTAATGCGACTCCTTTAATTACAATAAAATCAGCTGATAACACAATAATTGTACAAGCTGCTAAAACTAAATATGGTGCAGTAGTAGTTGCTCCTTGGCTAATTGATACATTTCCGATGGAAGGCAGCAAATGGGTTATTGATCCGCGTACATTGCTTACTCAAGCAATGGGGTTACCACCTATATTAGTGCCAGATACAACCACCGAAAGCGGCAGGCGAATGCTTACTTTGCATATCGATGGAGATGGATTTACAAGTATTGCCCACTACGCAGGTAAGCCTTATTCAGCAGAAGTAATTCGAGATGAAATAATTAAACACTACAAACTACCGTTAACGTCATCAGTGATCCAAGCTGATATTGAAGAAGGCGGTATTCATTCTAAACAAAGTGCCAAACTCGAAGGCATTGCGCGTAGTATTTTTAACCTGCCTTACGTAGAAGTTGCTTCACACACTTATAGTCATCCCTATTTTTGGACAGCACTATCTGGGCGAAAAAAAATAGATGAAGACGACACAGATTACGGTTTTCATCTAGACGTGCCTGGCTACAACACAATTAGCCTTAAAAAAGAAATTACCGACTCGATAAAGTACATTAATGACAAGCTCGCACCTAAAAATAAAAAAACAGTAATGATGCTATGGTCTGGTGATGCAACACCTGGCCCAAAAGCACTTGAACTTGCTCGTGACGCTGGTGTGTTAAATGTCAATGGCGGTAATACTGATGTAAATGCTGATAACCCAAGCCTTTCTCACATCTCCCCTATCGGTCGCCCTGAAAGAGATTTGCTGTATCAAATTTACGCCCCCATATTAAATGAAAATGTTTACACAAACTTATGGCATGGCCCTTATTACGGCTTTAGACGCTTAACCGAAACATTCGAAATAACAGAAAAGCCATATAGGTTAAAACCTTACACTATTTATTATCACTTTTATTCAGGTGAAGTTCTTGCGGGCTTAGACGCTCTAAAACACAACATTGATTATGTTTTAGCAAGGCCAAATACACCGGTGCATTTAAGCCACTATGCAAAAGTAGCAAAAGACTTTTACTTTTCTGCACTTGCTAAAAACAGTGATAATGAATGGTTATTTAGCTCAAAGTACATTCGCACTCTGCGCATATCTAGCGATTTTGATGTGCCAAACATAGCTCAAAGTGAAGGTGTATCTGGTGTAACTGAAAAAGGTGACTACATACATATTATAAATAACATAGCTCGCCTTAGCTTTGATCATAGCCAAAATAGTAAAAAACCTTATTTAGCATCTGCAAATGTTGTTATTGATAACTGGCAAGTTAACGGACCGGTTAGTTTTAAAGCATGGGTGCCCGCTTCACTTGATTTAATTAATGCACGTTCTTGCGAATTTGTATCTAATTTGGGTGAGCGCTTCAAAGGTATTAATCGGGGTAAAATAACACATTTTAAAATACCTACAGGTGACTTTTATGGTTACCTTAACTGCAACGGATCTGCTCTATAATGAATACTAAAAAGCGCCCTCAGTTAATTTCTATAAAAACAATATTAGCGATACTAGCTGTAAGTTGTTTTGCACTTTATGCGTTATTTCCCCATACCTTATTTTTTGAAGATGATGCACTTTCACAAGATTATACCTTTGAGAAATCTTACCTTAATGCAGCGCTCAATACAGAGCCCGACAACGAAAAGCTTCGCGCTAAATTGGTTGAGCTACATATAGGGCTTAGTGAGTATTCACAAGCCACTAACGAGCTTGAAAAGCTACCTAGAGGCGAGCGCAAAGCAACACTTGAAATAAAGTTGCTTTACTCATTATGGCTAGCAAGTGGTGCTAAAGTTGACGACCGCTTTGAAGAGCTATCATTAAAAATAGGAGCTCATAAAAATTGGAACGAACAAATACTGACAATTGCAAAAGCCGTTGGGTTAAACGCAAAAGTTGCTCAGTATTATCAAAAAAATAAACAGCCACTCCTTGCAGCCGATTACTGGTTAAGCGCAGGGGAACCTGACAAAGCATTCGCTATTTATAAAACAAATATAAATGCTGACATTGCAGCTAAAGCGATTGAAACTGCACTTGGTGCAAATAACCCGGCACAAGCTTATGCATGGTGGAAAACCTATGGCGACCAAGCCAATATTAAACGCACACTTTATTTGGCTAACTTAGCAGGCAATACGGAAGATGCAGCTCAAGCCATTGAAAGTTTATTAAAAGATGAGCCAAATAACACCGAGTACTTAACACAAGCGATGCACCTGCGTTTAGCAAATGCAAATGCAAAAGGGGCAGAGCAATTACTCGCAAAGTTATTACTACAGAGCCCAGGTGACAAAGAGCTACATTTATTAAATTGGAAGATAAAGCGCTGGCAAAACAAGCCTAAAGAAGCACTTCGAGAGTTTAAATGGCTAATGTCTAACAAAGCCGTAACCCCTGCGATGCTTACCGATAGTATTAACGATGCCACCACTCTATATTTATACCAAGATGCTAATGATATATACGAATATAAAGCCCAAAATAGAAATCTAAAAGGAAATGGCTTTGCTAATTGGATGCAAGCTAACGAATTTATTGGTAACACAAAGCAAGAGTTAAATAATATTGAACGCTTTGAGCAAATAAATGGTAAAAGTGCGTTATCACAATATTGGAAAGCAAAAGTACTTCACGATACTGGTAATTTAAAAGCATTAAGAGCTTTGTGGCCTACATATAAAGGGCCTAAAAATGAAGAAGATTTACTTTGGATTGCCCGCGCATTTTGGCTAGAAGATGACTTTTCTACAGCTCTGCAAGTACTAAAAAACAAACATGAAAGTTCTGACGATGAGTTTTGGAGTGCCAATGTAGACATGGCAATGCGAGTCCAAGACAAAGCTCATGAGCTATATGCATTAGAGCAGTTACAACAAATAAGCCCTTTAAGCGTAGGCGACATGCTGCACTACCAACAATTGCGCTTTGAAGGTAGGCCTCAGGAGCTTCTTGATTATTTATGGAAAAGTGAGTCGCAAACTGACCGTCAATTGATTCAAATTGCATTATTAAGCACACAAGTAAATGATGCTAAATCAGTTGCACGTATTCATGCTGAACTTGATAAACAACGATATAATAAAGCTCTCTATCCTGCTTGGTTAATTCTTTCTAATTGGTATCAAAACCAAAGTGATTTAAATTCAGCTTATACAACTTTAAACCGCGCTGCTAAATTAAGCGAATATGACTCTGATGTTGTGCTTGCACAAGGTTGGTTAGCGCTGCAAATGCATGACACTGTAATGATTGGCCGCATTTTAACGCGCTATTCTCAAAGCGACACTTCCTATGCGTGGACGCAGCTCTTAGCTAGCCTATCTATTTATGAAAAATCATATAATAGTGCTTACTTTTATTTGCGTAAATTGGCCATTGCAGAGCCAAGTGACTTAACAACACTGGTTAACTTAGCCGATGTAATGAAACAACTTGGATATTATGCAAATGCTGCTGAACTTAATCACTATTTACTGCAACACTTACCTAAAGATAAATATGCATACAGAGGCTTAATGTTCCGCTGGGCGGGCGCGATGGCTGTTCCTCATTTAATGCAATTAAACACAATGGAAGAACTTGCCCCCGACACTATTGGTGAGCCCCAAACAAACTGGTGGTTAGCACGCCGAGCTGCACAAAAATTAGAGCCATGGCAAAAGCTACAACTTTATATGACCAACGGCGAGTTTAATAAAGCGAAACAGCTTATAGCTGAAGGTTCACTAAGCAAATTAGATGAACTAAACGCCCTACTCTATTTAAAACAACCCTATGCCACCATGCAACGTTGGTACGAAGAACTCACTGGCGAGGCAAATGAATCGCAATTGAGTTTACTCAGGAATGCACGCTCATCCTATTTTAGAGCGCTTGAAATAAACCTATCACCAGAGGCTGGTTTAAACAGTAGCCAGTACGATGTAAACGTTTATTTTCCTTATGCTAATGGGCAATGGAAATTAAGTTTAAGTAATCAGCAAAACCTTGATAACAACGGATTACTGTTTGCGATAGAAGATAAAATGACCTTTGGTCGTTGGTATTTTGATGCAAAAATAGATTCGCACCAAGGCAGCTTAATTAGCCGCCAAGGTCTTAGCTTAGACTCTCGTTATCAATGGGATTCACGAACACAGGTAGGTTTAAAGCTTGAATATAATGTTGAAAACCGCCAATCAGAAGCACTACTTAGCTATGCTCAGCTAGATAAAGCCACGGCCTATGTTAACTACAATATTGATGGTAGACAAAACGTACAGCTATCAGCAGCAGCGATGTCTTTTTCTCGAAGAAGCGATGGCAGCTCACTAATAAACGGCCAAGAATATAATGCTCGTTACCAATACAGCATTTTAAAAGACCGCCCAATTTGGAACGCTTATTTTAGTGCGCAATGGCAAGACTTTGAACGTGTTAATGCATTAATAAATACAGATGCAAGCAGAAGACCGCTAAGAGTTGACCTTCAACCATTTAGACGTTTTGCACTAGGGACTTCATTTGCTTCAACTGGCTCATTAGAACCTCCTTATTTAGGCGCAAGCCCTTCGTGGTTATTTGATATAAGTACTGGCTATCAAACACTTAACGATACAGTAGATGTATCAGTTTCAAGTGGCGCAGGTTGGTCTGTACTGGGCGATGATTTATTTAAATTACAGCTGGGTTACCAAAGTAGTAATAAAGTGGGTAACTCAGATACACAATTACAATTAGGTTATTACGTACATTTTTAATGTTAGGAGAGAGTATGTTTCGTTTAATTATACCGTGTTTGGTATTACTATTATCAGCATGTACCACCAGCAGAGTTGCTGATGATATAGAGCTTAGCCCTTCAAAAACAGTGGCACTAATGCCGCTTGTTAATCATGCTCAAACACCGCTTGCCGGTGAGCGTGCTGAAGATATTTTAGCCAGTATTTGGCAACAAAATAAATTACCAACTCTTATACGTGCACCTCGCGTAAACACCAAAGAGCTTCCACCGCTGGATGATCAATACCGTTTAGACAATGCTATGCAATGGTTAAGCACTCAACAAGCTGACTATGTACTAACAGGCAGCATTGAAGAGTGGCGCTACAAAGCAGGGCTTGATGGCGAACCTGTTGTTGCACTTACATTATCACTCACCGTAAATGGACAAACCACACCAGTTTGGACGGGTACTATTGCTAAAAGTGGCTGGGG
>NZ_AUTI01000299.1:0-5640 GCF_000497995.1 Pseudoalteromonas sp. TB25 | reverse complement strand
GTATGTACAAGGGGAGTAAGTAGAGATGATGTTTATCGGCATTGATATTAGTAAAGAGAAGATTGATTTATCGTGGTTGAGAGACCAACTTACAAATAAAATTAAAACAAAAGTCTTTAAAAACAAGCGCCAAGATTTTGTAACAATAGAAAAATGGCTTTTAAATACAACAAAAAGCGCTGCTAATGAGCTCGTTATCACCCTCGAACCAACGGGTGTTTATCATGAAGCACTGATGTATTTTTTATACGAGCAAGGCTTTAATATTATTTTAGCGAACCCTGGTAAAGCTAAAAAGTATGCAGACGCTTTAAACATAATTCATAAAACAGACAAATCTGATGCAACGATGCTTGCTCATTATGGCTGTGCCAAGCACGCAGTCGTTAATTATTGGCAACCTGAAGCATTAGCAATTAGAGAGCTTAAAGCCCTTATCCGTCGTTTAGATGCGCTTGAGAGTAACCGGCAACGAGAAGCGAACCGATTAGAAGCAAGTGAATTCAGCAACGTTTCTGCGCGTGTTTGCCAATCTATAAAAGTGACTATCGCGTTTTTAGACGATGAAATTAAACAACTTAAATCTGACATTGATAACCACATAGATAATGAACCTGATTTAAAAAGAAACAGGAAACTACTTGAGTCAATCCCTGGCATAGGGCCCGTATTATCGAGAGAGCTGACGTATTTGTTTGCGGCTAAAAAATTTAATAAAGCCAAAGAAGCGGCGGCTTATTGTGGATTAATCCCACGGCATAATGAATCGGGTAAATTAAAAGGGCGAACATCAATCAGTAAACTTGGCCCAGCCAGAATTCGATGTAAACTTTATATGGCAGCCGTTGTTGCTGGGCAATGGAATAAAACAATAAAACGACACAAGTTAACGTTAATAAATAATGGTAAAACACCAATGCAAGCTGTGTGTGCAAATATGCGAAAGCTAATTCATATATGTTTTGGTGTAATAAAAAACCAAGAAGCGTTTAAGCTCCAAGAAAGTTAAATACGACCTTGAAGCTTAAAATGAGAGATGGTATCTACAGGTGTTTATACTCAAGTTAGAAGTGTAGTTTTTAACCTTTAAAACTATTATTTTTAACTGTTTGTGATGGGTTTTCACCAAATAGTTGCGTGTAATCTTTAGCAAATTGTCCCGCATGCCAAAATCCCCAATTGGCTGCTATTACTGAAATTGGCTTATCTTGGTTTGGTTTTTTTAGTTCCCGCCTTACATTATTTAAGCGTGTTAAACGTAAAAACCGCAAAGGGTTAATTCCTAAAATACTCTCAAAGCTATACTGAAGTGTGCGCCTACTTACAAAGGAAAGCTCGCACAGCTCGGTTATGGTTATTGGGTTTTGTGGATTTGTGGCCACGTAATCTTTTACTTTATCTACTACGGCTTTGCGGTGTTTATAACTTGGCGCAATATTTTGCTGCGTATTGTCTGCTTGTAATAAGTGTAGTGCCAACATGTTTAGCATATCTTGTTGTGATTCGGTTCTAAGTCCAAAGCCCTTGCCTACAACCATGCTATTAATTATTTGTCTTGCCGTTTGCAAAGATGAGTTGCTCACCGATAAACGAGCTGATTGTGCAGATGCCAGGTTTTTCAATGTTACGCCTTGGAGCTGCGCCATATATTCAATTGAGTTCCAATCGATTACCAAACCATAAATATTAAATTGCTCAGGGGTTATCAACTCAAAGTCGTTATCACTGGTACGGCACATAAATTGATTACTTGCCACACTTAAACCATTAATTTTACTTTGCTGTGACTGACAAGGAATGCCGAGCCAAACCGAATTAGGGGCTATGTTACATTGCTGACGAAGCGCTCGCTCAGTGTATTCTTTAAACACATGAATATTGGCGTAATCCGTTTCTTCAATACAACCATAAAAGCTGCCGTCGCTCATTTGATCGTATTTTTGCTGCCATTGAGTAAGGCTATGCGCTTGCTCGTCTATATCGTGTGTTTGCACCTTGCTCTTTAGTGGTGCGCTGAAGCTACTTTGCTGCGCCATATCGGGGATGCTCTTTTTCGTTACACTTTCATTATGCTTAAGTTAACACCGCTTTGCGTGTGTAACCAATTGAATTGGTTTAATAAATAATCTTTTGCCAAAATTCGATAGTTACTTGGTACAAAATAAGCTGTCTTGTAACTATTCAATATTGATTTATAGCTAAAGATGCAGCAAAACCTATACCAAGGTTGATCATTGATCATATTAGTTATGTGGAGTAAATCATGGGGCAAGCGTACAGTTACACTTTAGGTACACATACTTATAAATTCAAGAACTTAGCCCAGTTAATGGCTAAAGCTACACCGCAGCGTTCGGGTGATCGCTTAGCGGGCGTAATTGCACAATCAGCACAAGAACGTGCTGTGGCACAAATGACATTGGCGGATATACCTCTTAAAACATTTTTAAATGAGGTACTTATTCCCTACGAAGATGACGAAATTACACGCTTAATTATTGACGAGCACGATGCAAATGCCTTTATGGCTATTGCACATCTAACCGTAGGCGATTTTCGTAATTGGCTTTTAAGTGACTTTGCAACACCTGCTGTACTTGCAAGTATAAGGCAAGGTATTACGCCGGAAATGGCTGCTGCTGTTAGCAAAATAATGCGCAATCAAGATCTCATATTAATTGCTAAAAAGTGCCATGTTACGAGCGCTTTTAGAAATACTATTGGCCTCCCCGGGCATTTATCTACACGTTTACAACCAAATCACCCAACTGACGATATTAATGGTATTGCTGCATGCATGCTTGATGGTTTGCTATACGGTAATGG
The DNA here is from genome assembly GCF_000497995.1 of Pseudoalteromonas sp. TB25. NCBI lineage: Bacteria > Pseudomonadati > Pseudomonadota > Gammaproteobacteria > Alteromonadales > Pseudoalteromonadaceae > Pseudoalteromonas > Pseudoalteromonas sp. TB25. Next base: position 2,814 of record NZ_AUTI01000299.1, on the reverse strand, counting down.
CGATGCAGTAATAGGTATAAACCCAGCAACCGATAACGTTGCCCAAGCCATTAAATTAATGACGTTAATGGATGATGTTATTCAAAAGTACGCCATACCGACCCAAAGTTGCGTGCTCACCCATGTTACTAACACCATTGAATGTATAGAAGCTGGCGCACCAGTTGATTTGGTATTTCAGTCGATTGGTGGCACAGAGGCGACTAATTCAAGTTTTGGTTTTAATTTAAATACCTTGGCTGAAGCGCAAGATGCCGCTTTGAGTTTAAAGCGTGGCACTGTTGGCAATAATGTAATGTATTTTGAAACTGGGCAAGGCAGTTCGCTTTCAGCAAATGCGCATCATGAGCTTGATCAGCAAACGTGTGAAGCTCGCGCTTATGCCGTTGCTCGTAAGTTTAACCCGTTACTGGTTAATACCGTGGTGGGGTTTATTGGCCCTGAATATTTGTTTGATGGTAAAGAAATTACCCGAGCAGGACTTGAGGATCATTTTTGCGCTAAGTTACTAGGTATACCGATGGGATGCGATGTGTGTTACACCAATCATGCAGAGGCTGATCAAAACGATATGGATAACTTGCTTACGCTATTAGGTGTTGCTGGTTGCTCGTTTGTAATGGGAATACCTGGCTCTGACGATATTATGCTTAATTACCAAACTACGTCGTTTCATGATGCATTATATGTTCGCCGTGTACTTGGCTCTAGACCTGCCCCTGAGTTTGAAGCATGGCTAAGCAAAATGAAAATAATGCAAAGCACTGCCGATATTACACTTTCAGATACCTTGCCTCCCGCTTTTGCTAAACCTCTGGGTGCAATTACTGGAGGTGGCTCATGAAATCACGTTTAAAACAGAGCACTCCTTTAGATGACTCAGTAAACAAGCATAAAAATAACGGTAATGTAGTGCACAATCCTTGGAGTGATTTACGCCGTTTTACCGACGCCCGTATTGGGCTTGGGCGTGCGGGTATAAGTTTGCCAACCTCAGAAATGCTGGCTTTTCAGCTATCTCATGCACAAGCGCGCGATGCAGTGAGTTTTCCGCTTGATATTAACGAAATGACTGAGCAACTAGGCAGTATTAGCGTATTAAAAGATGTTGCCCCTCCCCTGCATTTACACAGCCAAGCTGTTGACAGGGTTACTTACCTTCAGCGACCCGATTTAGGCCGCAAGCTTGATGAAAATGGTAGGCAAATACTTCTCAGCTATATGAATAAACAAAAGCACACTACACAGGCTAAATACGATTTAGCGATTGTAGTGGTTGATGGACTCTCCTCGTTAGCGGTACAAAAAAATGCATGCCCATTTATAACAGAGCTATTAGCGCACCTTACAACAGACAAGCAATTTAAAATTGCCCCCATTACTTTGGTTGAACAAGGTCGAGTAGCAATTGGCGACGATATAGGTGAGTTGCTAAATGCGCAGGTGGTTATGGTGTTAATAGGAGAGCGCCCAGGACTTAGTTCGCCAGATAGCCTTGGCTTGTATTTAACATGGGAGCCTAAAACAGGACTTAACGATGCATGTCGTAATTGCATATCGAATATTCGCCCAGCAGGCCTACCTTATACAGAAGCGGCTAGGCGTGCGCTGTACTTATTACGTGAAGCTAAAAAACTAAAACTAACTGGGGTTAATTTAAAAGACCGTACACAAGACGATGTAATTGAGCATCAGGTTTCAACCACTAACTTTTTAATTGCTGAGTAATTTTAATTAAAAACACATGAAATAAAACAATAAAAACTAAACATCAACGGAGAAGGGTTATGTCTACTAATAATACAGAGTACCTTGCTAAAAGACAGTTAAAACGAGGTACTGCGGGGTGGTTATTACTCGCAGGTTTGGGTGTGTCGTATGTAATATCGGGTGACTTTGCAGGTTGGAACTTTGGTATTGCCGAAGCGGGTTGGGGTGGCTTTGCCATTGCTGCAGTGTTAATGGCAGTTATGTATTTAGCGCTGGTATTGTCGCTTGCTGAAATGTCAGCTGCAATACCTGCAGCAGGCGGTGGTTATAGTTTTGCGCGCCAAGCTATGGGGCCTGCGGGAGGCTATTTAACCGGGCTTGCGGTATTAATTGAATACGCCTTAGCACCCGCTGCTATTGTTATTTTTATAGGCTCTGCAGTTGAAGCCCTCACCGGATTTAATGGCCCATGGGTATATGCATTATTTTACTTACTATTTGTGGGCATTCATTTAGCAGGCGTAGGAGAAGCACTTAAAGTAATGATGGTAATAAGTGGTTTAGCAGTATTAGCTATTATTGCAACGGCTTTTGTTTTAATTACAAATTTTGATGCATCACGCTTATTTGACGTCCCCGTAACCGATGCAGTGGGAGCCAGTGAGTTTTTACCTTTAGGTTGGTACGGGGTTTGGGCTGCATTACCGTTTGCCATGTGGTTATTTTTAGCGGTTGAAGGTGTACCGCTTGCTGCAGAAGAGGCAAAAGATCCCGCTAAAGATGTGCCAAAAGGCATTATTGGTGCAATGATCTTTTTGTTATTTACTGCTTTTTTAGTTGTTGTTTTAGTGCCTGGCGCTGGCGGTGCTGCTGCAATGGGCGCAAGTGCTGTACCTTTGGTTGATGCATTAAATGCATCGGGTAGTGAGGGCTTAGCAACCGTTGTAAATATATTAGGGCTTGCGGGGTTAGTCGCTTCGTTTTTCTCTATTATTTATGGTTATAGTCGCTTAGTGTTTGCTTTATCTAGAGCCGGTTATTTACCGCGTTCGTTGTCTATTACTACTAATCGCAAAGTGCCAGCACGTGCGTTGATTGTACCTG
>NZ_AUTI01000298.1:0-3395 GCF_000497995.1 Pseudoalteromonas sp. TB25 | reverse complement strand
GTAAGCGTATAGCTAACGACACCTAGCCTTGCTTAATATTCCAAGGTAGCAGTGGCTCAAGGTTACTTGGCTGCTCTGCAATATGTTGCAAGCACGTTGAGATGTAGTCATGCACTACAAGATCATTTGCCTTTGCGGTTTCAACAAGACTATAGAGTATGGCGCTGGCATGCGCGCCATTACTGGTATTTGAGAACAGCCATNGGTTATTATCAATACTGAGCCTGCCATCATCGAGGTAACGCCTGAATTTCTCAAACTGGTTTATCGCATAGGTAATTGCTTTCCCTAGCGCCATTTGGGGAGGGATTTTATCTTTGTGTTTGAGTAACCATTGATACAATTCATCAACGATTGGTTTGGCTTTTTGCTGCCTAACGGTGAATTTTTCACTGACCGATTTACCTTTGATGGCTTGCTCAATACCATAGAGTTTGCGAATAAGGTTAAGTGCTACATCCGCTTTAACGGTTTTTTTATTATTGCCTTTGGCCTCGATGAACTTACGGCGTATATGAGCTAAGCACGCAACCAGTGTTGCCTTCGTTTGCTCGTATGCTTTGTAGCCGTCAACGTGCATGTAGCCTTGATAACCGTCAAGAAAACCAACTACACAGTGGGCCGCGCGACTATTATGATAATCAAACAGGACAATATTAGTGTCTTTACCCGGCTTATCATCGCCACAACAGTACAGCCACATATAGCTGGTCGCTTTCTCTGCGTTAATAACGTTTAACGAGGTTTCATCGCCATGAATAACTGCTTGAGATAACAAGATTTCTTTTAAACGCTGATAGAGCGGTGACAACAATTCAGCACAGCGTAACATCCAGCTCGACATGGTTTGCCTGCTCAACTCAATACCGATATCAGAAAATAACGTTTCTTGGCGATAAAGCGGCAAGCCAAACTGGTATTTACACATGATTATTTGGCTCAGTAAACTGGGCGTGGCGATACTTTTTGGAATAGGTGTTGCGGGCATTTTTGCCGTTTTCACTACACTTTCAATCCCTTCACGCTCACAGTGACGGCACGTATATTTAGGGCGAATAGTTTTGACAACCTTGATATGCGCTGGCACAAATTCGAGTGTTTCACTGCTGCTTTCACCCATTTTGTGAAGTGGGCTTTGACAGCAATCACACACTTTTTCATCCTCATCAAGGTCAACAACCACCTCGACTCGTGGTAACTGTGCTGGCAGTGGCCGGCGTTTCGGTTTGGCTTTTTCTTTCTTTACTAAGGGCGATGTGGCCAATAGCGCTTTATCATGTTCATCAAGAATGTTTTCTGCTTCATTGAAGCGCTCTCCAGCACCGGGCATCTTTTCAGATTTCTTCGCGTACTCTTTGGCAAGCTTCGCGTTATAAGCTTGCAGTAATTCGTGAATTTGCGCATCTTTTTCAGCAACGACCTAGAACAACTCAAGCACCATGCGCTTGAGTTGTTCTAGGTCGTCAGGAAGTAAGTGTGCATCAATTTTCATGTTCGCAATTTAACAGAATTTGACGTTGTTTTCTTGTTTGACGCAAAGATAAAGCAGGCGGTGTGGCAACGATCATTTACTGTCAATATGATCGATTGATACTGCAATTCTTCATGACCAAGCACATCATATCCCGACAACAACCAATCCAATTGCCCAGGACTGAGTTCAAATTCTTGCAAACTGACTTTACTTGGCCATTTGAACTTTTGTTTTTCTAAACGCTTGTACCACAAAGCAAACCCCGTTTTATCCCAGTAAACCAGCTTGAGTTTATCTTTCGATTTATTGCAGAACAAAAATAATGCGCCAGTGTAAGCGTCACGTTCAAGCTCGCTTTCAACGAGTGCGACCAGACCATCAATGGACTTTCGAAAATCCACGGCGTCACGATGCAAGTAAATACGCGCGGGTTCAACAAACATTTTCATAAGGCAAGCTCACGCAACAATTGACTCAAATAAGCGACAGGCATTGTGGGTGGGAAGCTAATTTTCACGCTGCCGATAGTAAGCATGATCGGCAGTTGCTGTTCAGTGGGGGCGACGTGTTTAGTGACTTTTGCTTGAACAAAACGACTGGATTCAGTATTAAGCTTACTTCGTGCCGCATAAAAGCTTGTTTTAGATAAGGCATGTTGCTGGCAAAACTCAGTAATAGTTAAATCGCTGGCTTGTTGTTCTTCGATAATGTTACGCCACTGCTCAAGGCTACGTGTTTTTCTCATGGCTATCTCCTAATTGAAATTAAGAAATAGCTTAATCGGTTTGACGAATTACTGGCAGGTGCACTTTGCTAGACGATTACCTACGATCCAGTCCTCTTCTGGACAACTGCATTCATCACTCTGTCTTGACTCAATGAACTCATAGCAATGACTCATTTGTGCAAACGAACCATCCATATAAACCCTTAATCCAATTTCACTAACTTGTATTCAGTTTTACCTGCTCTGATAGTGCATTCGTCCTCACTACCTTGTAATTCCAGATCGAAATTGATTGGATAAATGGCTGCTACAATATAGTGCTCGCCGACAACAAACTTATCATCGTTTATGCAGCTACCTTCTTTGCGACCAAGCCACTCGACCTTATCACCAATAGCAACCTTGCCATGTAGAGCTATGACATTGCCGTTAATACCACAGACTACTGAACCATATTTTCGGCTTTCTACCACCATTACGCTCTCCTTATTCCAATTAAACTATTTGTTCTTTTTATTCCATACGTTCAGAGCGTTTTTGAGGTACTGAATTGGCTCAGGCATAGGATGTGTTTTCCCTGGCTTAGTTTTGCGTTCATGTTTCGCATGTTCACGCTCAATCTTGCTCCAATCCTTCGGGTAAAGCTCTTGAAACTTATTAATGAAGTCATCAAATGAATATCCTTCGTTTAACTCACCAACCACATTTTCGATTTTTTCATCTTTCTTCGTTATTACAGCCATTATTTTTCCCTTTAAGCCAGTTGAACATTTTACTTTTGTGAGTAGCGCTTAATTAAACGCCACTGGCAAAAGCTTGTATTCCAATTTAGTCATTTAACTTAATCGAGTAGTGGTTTTTTGAGGCTTACCAGATGAGCCTAACTCAACCATTTCCATTACATCGTCTTGATTAATTATGCCGCTGGCCTTAACCGCATCTAATGCTTCAAGCGCATTATCAGCCCACTTTTCAGCAGTAACTTTTTCTAATTCAAGTTTAACAATGTCATCAACTTGTTTTTCATCACTAAAGTTAGCTACTTCTTTGCCATCAACTGTAAGCCACCAACAATGATGCCCCTGAACTTTACCGTATTTAGCCATCGTCATTATTCCAACCGTTATTTATAGTGAATAGCTAGCTGAATTTAATAATTGTAAAAATATATTCCAAGGCCACAGAGCCCCCACA
>NZ_AUTI01000297.1:0-3054 GCF_000497995.1 Pseudoalteromonas sp. TB25 | reverse complement strand
AAGGATGGCTTAAGTTACAAGCCATCCTGGAAGGCTACGATTTAGCAAAATCTCTTGAGTCAGACTTGTGATCAAGAGACAGCTAATAGCGGCTTTATTTTTGTGGGCGATTTTTTATAAAAATTATTGAATTTTTTGTATGCGTTAAGGTCTATCAGCATGCAAATATACTTATACAGTGGAATAACCATGCAAAACATGCCATCAATTAAACGTTGTACTCGAGAAGAGTTAGCGCCAGAGCAAGATTTGGGGCGTTTAGTCTCTTTTTTACGTTCGAGATTAGCCATTCATGTTGATGCCAAGTTACTTCCTATGGACTTAACTTCTGCGCAATATATTGTGGTTGTACTACTTGCGAGAGAGTCGGTTAATACGCTTGCAGGACTTTGCGAATATATGGTTTATGATCGTGGCGCTATGAGCCGCTTATTAAACCGACTTGAAGAAAAAGGACTCATTATTAAAACGCAATGTGAGCTTGATAAGCGCTCAACTATTTTGTGTTTAAGTGAAAAAGGTAAAGCTCTTTGTCCTGAAATTATGCCTGTAGTGAACGAAGTCTATGCGCAAGCATTAAGTGGTTTTTCAGAGCCAGAAAAAAACCAAATAATCGACTTACTATTCAAAGCTATAAATAATCTTGATTCACTGCCAGACTCCCCCCAAAAGTAGATTATCAATAAAATAGCGATACTGTTTCAATAGAAAGTTAGCGTGCTAATTAGTTGATCTGATTGTGCGCAGAATCTAACTTTGATAATATAGTTGCCTAGGCAATTAAAGTTATCATCTTGTTAGGTTTGTTATGATTGAAAATAATTTGTTAGTACAATTACAACAGCAATTTCCAGAACATACTTTTATGCAACATCACTTAAGTGTTGTCCATAAGGGACGTTTTGCTAACGCGATTGTGTATCGATATAAAGATAATGAATTTGATTTAATCGTTAAAGATTTTAGCCAAAGCCCTTGGTTTATCCGCAAAACATTTGCACGAATGTCGGTAAATCAAGAGTATAAAGGGTTGAGCCGTTTAGCAGAGCTTGATGCAGTTGCTAACCGCTTTTGTAGATTGTCGCCGATAGCGGTTGCTTATAACTATATTGAAGGCACGCCACTGCGCGCTTTAATTCATGAAGACAAAACACTACCTGTTAACTTTTTTAGTGAGCTTGAGCGTCAAGTAGCAAAAATGCATCGCAAAGGCATCGTGCATTTAGACTTGCGTAATATGGGTAATATTTTATGCGGCGCAGACGGTAAACCTTACTTTATTGATTTTCAGTCCACTATTAGCTTTTCTCGTTTTCCACGTTGGTTGCAACGCTTTATGCGAGGATCTGACATGTCAGGCGTATATAAAGCATGGAATAAATTGGGTGAGCAGCCTCTGCCACAAAAAAAGCAAGACTATTTAGAGCGCTTTAATCACGTGCGTAAACGCTGGATTTTTAAAGGTTACCCAATACAGCGTGGCTATGCGTGGGGCACTGCACTTATTACTCAATTTGTAGATTCTGACTTAGTACGAAATATTACTGATAGACTTTAATTTAAAGCATAAACCGTAATTTAAAAACACCTAATTCATTGTGTGATTTTGCCCATATTAGCCTAGCTAATATGGGATTTTTTTATTATAAGTAATCCCTTTAGTTTGTTTACTTGTTGTTTAATCCCTCAAAAATAATTCCTTTTACTGTTTTTTTAATTTTTTAAAATAAATATTAGTACTGCATTTAGTTTGCCCATACAATGCGCAAAAATAGCTTGCGCATGCTTAATAAGTTCACGTTTTTTCTGCAATTTTTTATTGTTCAAGTAGACTATAAATAATGTGCGCTTTTAAATTTTAAGGTTTTAAGATGATTGAGTATCCGGTAGACCAACTTCCACAGCTCATAAATGATTTATTGCAATGCGATACAACAGAACGCAAAAATAAATTATTAGCAGATGCGCAGTTAACGCTTTCAACAGAGCACCTGTCATTACTTTTTGAGGCGATACCAAAAGAGCAACGACTTGAAATTTGGCAGTTGCTTGATGAAGACACGCAACACGAAATTTTTGTTAATTTAAGTGAAGATAGTTGTTTGTGGTTGCTACAAACGCTAGAAGACACTGAGGCTTTTAAACTTCTTGATGAAGTTAATGTAGAAGAGCTACTGGAACTTGAAGAAGTTATACCAGAGCGATTTGTTGAGTATGCAAAAAAGCAACTCGATGAAGCGCAAACCAAACAATATGATTTAGCGCAGCAATACCCGCCAGAGCAATTAGGTCACTGGTTAGGTTTTGACTTTTTAAAAGTATCGGAGAAGCTAACAGCCGGTGGTGCTAAAAAATTGCTACACAAAGGTTTACCGCAATACAGTGAAGTTATTTATTTAGTAAGCCGCAAGGGTAGTTTAATAGGTGAGGTTGCGGTAAATGATTTAATAAAAGCCAGCGACACCGATAACTTAATGACATTGGCAAATCATGACTTTTCATCGCTCCATGCTGATGATGATTTATATGAAGCGGCAGAAGTGGTGATCCACAGTGAAAAAATGGCACTGCCAGTGGTTAATGTTGATAACAAATTACTTGGGCGATTAACCATTGCCTCTGCTTATGAATTACGACAAGAAATTGCTGATGAAGCAGCCGCTAAAGCCGGTGGTTTACGTGAAGACGAAGACCTGTTCGCAAGTGTGCGAAAAAGTGCTAAAAACCGTGGCATATGGTTAGGTATTAATTTAGCTACTGCCTTTTTAGCGTCGTGGTTTATCGGTTTATTTGGCGCAACGATAGAACAAGTTGTAGCACTAGCGGTATTAATGCCAGTGGTCGCTTCTATGGGGGGAATTGCAGGTAGTCAAACATTAACCGTTATTGTGCGAGGTTTAGCGCTTGGACAGGTTACAGATTCAAACCGTAATGCGTTGCTTAAAAAAGAGCTGCGTGTTGGCGCTGTAAATGGCTTGGTATGGGCGTTTGTAATCGGCCTACTTACCTTTTTATGGTTTAACGACTTAATGCTTAGTATTACGATTACGGTAG
>NZ_AUTI01000296.1:0-22141 GCF_000497995.1 Pseudoalteromonas sp. TB25 | reverse complement strand
GCCATATTATTGAATTTAGTGGCCGCGTCACTAGCAGGTGTTGTTATTCCGTCTATTTTAGACAAAATGAAAATTGATCCTGCGTTATCTGGTTCGGTAATTTTAACTACCGTTACCGATATTGTTGGGTTTGTTACCTTTTTAGGTTTAGGCAGTTTATTGCTTTTATAAGCCTTATACCAATTCGCTTAATTAAGTGAATTGGTATTACTAACAGGAAAATACAATGACCTTTGAAGTCATGATTTGGTGTGCAATTGCTTTGTGTATTTCACAATCGGCAATATTTTCGGGCTTAAACTTAGCGTTTTTTTCACTAAGTAGGCTTCAGCTTGAAATGGAAAGTGCAAAAGGGAACGAGGCGGCCATAAAAGTCATGGCCCTTCGAAACGACTCTAATTTTTTATTGTCGACTATTTTGTGGGGTAACGTAGGTATTAACGTACTACTTACACTACTTTCTGATTCGGTATTAATGGGCGCAAGTTCGTTTTTATTCTCAACTATCGCAATTACTATTATTGGTGAAATAACACCACAGGCTTATTTTTCGCGTAATGCGTTAAAAATGGCGAGCCTACTTTCGCCGTTAATTAAGTTTTATCAGATTCTGTTTTATATAGTTGCTAAGCCAACGGCTTTAATACTCGATGCATGGTTAGGCAAAGAGGGGATTACGTACTTTGCTGAAAGTGAGCTCAGAGGTATTATTCGCAAACACATAGAGGCTGAAGAAGCTGATGTTCAACATGTTGAGGGAATAGGCGCACTTAACTTTTTTAGCTTAGATGAAATAAGCGTAACCAAAGAGGGTGAGGTAATTGATCCAGACTCTATTATTGCTTTGCCTACTAAGCTTGATTTGCCTATTTTCCCAGACCTTACATTAACAACTGATAATGAGTTTTTACGCAAACTACATAAGTCAGGTTATAACTGGGTGATCATTACCAATGAAGACGGTTGGCCTTTATTAGTGGTAGATGCTGACGGCTTTTTAAGATCAGCGTTATTTGAGCCAGATACGTTTGACCCTTATCACTATTGTCACAGACCTATAATTGTTGCTGATGAAGCGATGCGTTTAAGTGAAGTGATTTTAAAAATACGGGCTAATCATTCTTTAGATAAATCGTTTGATGGGGCCATTGATCACGATGTGGTATTAGTGTGGAGCGATGTGAAACGCATTATTACCGGCGCTGATATATTTGGTCGGTTGCTCAAAGGTATGAGTGCACCAAAACTCGAACTGCATGAAAGTACAGAGAATAAAAAGCCGCTGTAAAGCGGCTTTTTTGTATTTAGTTGGATGGAGCTTTACGCCCAACCTTCGTAGCGCTTACGACGTGACAGCACTATCGTTAATATAATACCTAAAAACAGGCCTAAAAACGCAATAGCACCACCGTAAGTAAGTAGCTGGCGTTTCTCTTTTGAGCTAGCAGCTTCTTTTTGAGTGCGCTCTTGCTCTAGCGTTGTTTTAAGCTTAGTAATTTGAGCAGATAACTGCAGATTTTGATCTGTTAAAGTTTGGTTTTGTTCTTGTAGCTGTGGAAGTTCTATTTGAGCTTGGCGTAGCTTTTCTTGCATAGTGCTCATTTCGCTACTTAGTGTTTTGTACTGTTGGTGTAAGCCCGCTGTTTTAGTAATAAACTTAGTTTCTATCCAGCCTTCGCGGTCTTTATCATCTTTAATTTTTATAAAGCCGTTTTCTTCATTTGATAACAAGGTTAACTTTGTTCCAGCATCTACAGAGCCGAGTAGTCGATAATTTTTACTCGCCCCAGAGCGCATAAAAGTGTATAGATTATCGATAATATAAGCGGTGTTTGCATTCGTTGAATTTGCAGGTTGTGCTTCTTGTGCATAACTCATGAATGTGGTGGCTGTTAAAAGTAGCCCTAATAAACAATGTTTTAGCATTTATCTACCTTGTTGATCTAACTGCGTCCGTTATGAACGTGATTTTTATTTCACATAAGTAGTTAGATAGTATGGATTAAATAGATCAATAGCAAGACTGATATTGTAACCCAGTACGGTAACGCAGGAGTAGTTATCGAGTCCACTAGGTTACAAGCCTCACGCTATGATTAAATTGCTCCTAGATAGAACGAATTTTAATCCACAAAGGCCATCAAGCCCTAAAATAAGGTTAAAAAATTTGCATTGTTAAGGCGCTTTGTTTATTTTGAGCACTTATTTATTTTAAAGGTAATCCGCAAACCGAATGGATACTGAGATAGAACTGAAATTTTTGGTATCAGATGCCGTTATTCCACTGATCCCCTCGTTAATTACTCAATTTGCAAAAACGGTGAAGAATAAACCGTCTCGCAGCTTACAAAATGCATACTACGATACGCCAAGCAGAGAGCTTAGAGCGCTTGATATAGGCTTTCGAACGCGTTGTTCTGACAGCGAATGCGAGCAAACTATAAAGCTTGCAGGTGAAGTGGTAGGTGGTTTACACCAACGTCCAGAGTACAATTTACCAATTGAATCAAGCCGCCCTAATTTAATGGCGTTTGATGCTGATATTTGGCCTCATGGCATGCAAATAAGCGCCATCTCAAAAAACTTGTATCCAATATTTAGTACTAACTTCATTCGTCGTACTTGGTTAATTGAAACCGAAAGTGGCGCTAAAATTGAAGTCGTACTCGATAAAGGTGAAATTGCGGCTTCGGGTAAAATTGAAATTATTAGCGAGCTAGAAATTGAGCTAGTTGAGGGCAGTCGTAATGAGCTGTTTGCATTTGCAGATATACTAGTTAGCCAAAACTGCATACGCTTAGGTTTGTATTCTAAGGCCGCGCGTGGTTATCGACTTGCTGATGAAAAACCTTTAATGCCAAGCAAATCTATTGGTTTTGTACAATTACCAAAGTCGACTACTCAAGAGCGTGCTTTAGTTGAAGCCATGAACTTTGGCATTCGCTTTGTACAAAAGCACGAGCAATGCTATTTCGATAAGCCAAGTTTAAAAACACTTAAACGCGTAACTGACGGCATCAGTTTAATCCGCCATACTTTTTGGCTATACGACGATATAGTATCTAAAGAAAGTACAGAGCACTTACGTACCGAACTTAAATGGTTATTAAGTGAATTAGCGTGGGTAGAAAACGCGATTCAATTAAAAACGTACACGTCTAAACGCCATGCTTTTTATAAAAAAATTAATGCGGCGCCAGCACTTGCTCAAGTCATTGGAGACTTAAAAGAGTTACAGCCAAGCATTGACGATATAAATGCACTGTTTCACAGCGCACGTTATAATCGTTTATTACTATCGTTAACTACCTGGTTAATCGATAAGCAATGGCGTAAAGACTGGGGGCAAGCAGAGCTTCAAGCGGCTGAGCAAAATGTGTCGTCTATTGCCAATAGGCTTTTCAATAAAGACTGGAAAAACCTGCACGAGTTGCTTCCAAAGGAGCAAACACTCGATGTCGCTTCGTATTTAAACCTACGAACTCAGCTTGAAAATAGCCTACTGAGCGGTAACTGTTTAGGATCGTTATTTGATAAAGAAGAACGCCTAGAGTTTAGATTGCCTTGGCTTGATATTTCTCATGGTATTTATGAATTAAGTACGCTTGAGTATTTAAAGCAATTATGTGCAGGGCAAGAGGACGAACAGCTTGCAAAAATCCAGTCATGGCTTGAACAAAAGTCTGAATATTTGGTCAGTGCCATGGAGCAAAGTCGCCTTGCTTCACTTGACATAGAACCTTACTGGCAAAAATAAATGATGCGCTTTTGTAATAAAATTCAGTTGCAAAAGTGTTTATTCGTTATTTTTTTATTAGTTAGTTTTAACACTTACGCTGAGCCCATATGGCATTTGTATAAAAACAAAAATGGCGTAAGTGTGTATTATCAAAGCCACAGTGATAATACCTTTGAAGTAAAAGCGCAGATGAGCGTGAAAGGCGTATCCACCAATGAGTTTTTAGAATTACTTAGTGATACCGATGCCGCACCCCAATGGCTCGAAAATATATCTCAGGTAAAGGTTATTAAGCACATAAGCCCATCAGAAAATTTAGTGTACAGTTATTTTAATTCTCCTTGGCCTATTAGAGATAGAGATAGCATTACTTATTCTTGTTATTCACAGTTGACTGCAAATAAAAGCCAATTGCTTATTAAGGCTCGCCCTAATAAGCAGCCCAAAAACAATGGCGTTATAAGAATTACTACTTTAAATGCACGCTGGCTACTGAGTGAGGACAAAGGCCGCCTTGATATTGAGTACCAAGTATATGCTTTGCCTGATGGGGCAATACCTACTTGGCTAAGCAATAAGGTCGGATTGAAAAGTACTTACACCACATTTATGAACTTGCATCATATGCTCACAGATAAAAAATACACTCCAAAACCACCTGTAATCAAAGCAGGTCAATGCTAAATATCGAATATATAATAATTTAATGGTGTGTTGAGTAGTCTTTAACTACGCTTAAGCAATAATGACACGCTATTATTTGGAGAATTGATGAAGTATTTAGTGGCTATATTATGTTTGATACACAGCTCATTCTTATTAGCTCAAGAATATACCTTTGGTGTAGTGCCGCAATACGAGCCGCAAAAGCTAAATACTATTTGGCAACCTTTGTTAAAGCAAGTAAGTAAGCAAACGGGAATAACAATAAAGCTAATTACAGTTGAGTCTATTCCTGTATTTGAAAAAGCCTTTGCTAATGGCGAGTACGACTTTGCATACATGAACCCATGGCATAGTGTTGTAGCATACGAAAAACAGGGATATTTACCATTAATAAAAGATGCAGGGCGAAAGCTGCAAGGTATTTTGCTCGTAAACAAAGACAGTGATATTGATAATTTAAGCCAACTAGAGGGCGCTGAAATAGCATTCCCTGCACCTAACGCATTAGGTGCGTCATTATTAATGAGAGCTGATTTAGCATTGTTATACGGGCTAACAATAAAGCCTGTATATGTCCAAACTCATCCATCGGTATATTTAAATGTAGCACTGCACTCAACAATGGCGGGCGGTGGTGTAATGGGCACATTTAAACAACAACCAGAAAGCTTACAAAATAAACTCAAAATTCTTTATAAAACGCGTGAAATTAGTCGCCACCCAATTGTAGCCCATCCAAGGGTTGATCCTGCAATACAGTTAAAAGTGCAACAAGCTATTTTAGATATAGGGCAAAGCCCAGAGCATAAACATTTACTTGCAGGTATCCCAATTATTAAACCTAGTATTGCAACTTTAGCAGAGTATCAGCAGTTAACTCAGTGGGGCTTGCGCTCATTTTATGTTGAAAATTAGAGGGTTTCGTAGTTTAAGGGCGCAAAGCTTTATTGTTGTATTGCTTTGTGGCTTGCTTATGGCATGTCTTTTTATGTTTTACGCATTACCTGAACAAGCGCGTTGGGTAAACGATGGCCTTTCAAAGGCTGCTCAGCGTTCTTTAGCGCAGTTATCGACTTCTATAACGACTCCGTTGTTAACTAGGCAATATGCAGAGCTATATGAAGAAATAGACAGTCAACTTCAAACTCGCCCTAATTGGAAAAGTATTAAAATTGTTGACGTTGATTCAAAAAACCAATTGTATCCGCTTGAGAATTGGGTTGGAGCAAATGAAAACGGCGACATGCTGTTATCTCAACAGGTGGTATTTTTAGACAAACCGCTGGCTAATATTAGCTTGGTTGTTAATTTTACGAATGAAATTAACGAATCTTCAAAACTTCATTACACCTTAATATATATACAATTTATTATTTTAGTTATCGTTTTTATAGGTTTAGCTTGGCTGGTGGATTACAGGGTTACATCGCCTTTGAGGACGCTAAAACTTGGGTTTTCACGTTTAGCCAAAGGCGACTTTGATTGCCATATAGATAAACAACAACAAAATGAAGTGGGCAGTGTAATAAATGCATTTAATAATATGGTTGATGAGGTTGCGAATAACCATCAAAAATTAAATGCATTACGAATTCAAGCTGAGTCTGCAAGTAAAGCAAAGTCAGATTTTATGGCCAGTATGAGCCACGAATTAAGAACTCCATTAAATGCAATTTTAGGCTTAGCCCAGCTGTATGGATATGATGAGAGTGCTAATAAAGTACAAAAAGAAAACGCGAAAAGCATTTATCAAGCTGGAGAGCATTTACTATTACTCATAGACGATGTGCTTGATTTAACAGCTATTGAGTCGGGTAATATGCAGTTTAGTTTTTCTTATGTGCCTATTAAAAGCATATTAGAAGAGTCAGTAAAGCTTGTCACTGAGCTAATTAAAGGGCAATCAATAACACTGCAAACTCACGGTTTTGAGTCCTTAGAAGGGTTGAGTATTTATATTGATCAGCGCCGCTTTAAACAAGTGATGCTTAACTTGCTTTCAAATGCGATTAAATACAACAAACTAAATGGCAGCATTAATATTAATTGTCGGGTGTTAAGTAATAAACAATGCGAAATAGATGTAATAGATACCGGATGCGGATTTTCTCCAGATGATATTTCTCGCCTATTTAAACCTTTTGACCGCTTAGGCGCTGAAACCAGTAAAGTAAATGGAACCGGTATTGGTTTAGTGATAACTAAGCAGCTGGTAGAGCGTATGCAAGGGTCTTTGAGCGCACAAAGCGAGCAGCACAAAGGTTCTTGTTTTACGCTAAACTTTAACAGTTTTGATCAAACTGACTTGCCAGCACAAGTGCAAGCCCCTCAAATAACACAGCAAAGCTTAAATGCGGTAACGCTTCCTACGCTTGAGGTTTTAGTGGCAGAAGATCAAGTTACAAATCAGCAAGTGTTAAAACAGCAATTAACTATGCTTGGAGTGTGCTCTACTTTTGTAAGTAACGGTGAGCAAGCTTGGGAGGCCATACAAAATAAACGCTTTGATATTTTACTAACCGACATTCAAATGCCCTTACTCGATGGGTTAGGGTTAGCCAAAAAAATACGAGAAAACACTCATTTTGATGAACTGATTATAATTGCAATTACGGCCAACATTACCAAAAACAACATAGATAATTGCTATAGTTGTGGAATGAATGGCTTTTTAACAAAGCCTATTGAGCTTGTTAAATTAAAGTCGTTATTGATGGAGCATTCTCAAACTATGGTCAATACACGTTCAGAAAAATCAGATGGTGAAAATATAGCTTCAGATAGTTTTGATCAATTAGATATTACGCTACTAAAAGCAATGCTTGGTGATGATCCTAGCGTACATTGCATGGTATTTAATGCGTTTTTACAAACAGCAGGGGAGCAAATTAAATTAGCTAACGCGTATGCTAAAAGTAAAAACTATGTTGATTTAGCTTTTCAGGCTCATGCATTAAAGTCGTCTTCAAAGTCTGTTGGGGCTATTGAGTTGGCAAATATATGCCAGCAGATAGAAACACAGGCAGAAAACGAAACAGTTAAAAATGAATATATACAGCAGCTGGAAGAGCGCTTTAACGCTGTAGTCACACAACTTAAAAGCTATTGTTTACGATATGAAAAACGCACATAAAAAATGGCTCTTAAAGAGCCATTTTTTGTTTTAGGTATTTTAGTATTTAGCCGCTTGCCCTTTTTTGGGTAAAGCGTGCTGTATAAAGTCACGTAAATCGTTATTAGAGCTTTCTAAATCAGCGTGGCGAAGGTACATCATGTGTCCGCTTCTGTAGCCTTTAAAGCTCAAACGGTCTTTCATTTTACCGCTTGAGTCTAATTGCCATAACGTATATTTAGCGTCAAAGTAATTGGTTGCGCCATCAAAGTATCCTGATTGGATCATCACGTTTAAGTAAGGGTTTTGTGCCATTGCTAAACGTAGGTTTTCGCCTGTATTATTACCGGTTCTATCCCATGGATGGACATTACCAAATAAGTTATATTTTACATCAGTTTTATAGTTTAACTCTTCACGTAAGTAGTGATTAATTGCAGGAGTGAAAGAGTGTAACCAAGAGGTAAGTTCAGCCCAGTAGTCTGGGGATTCACCTGCGCTTCGTTTATCTATTCCTAAATAACGAGAATCTAAGCGGCCTACAGTTTTACCACGTTCACGTAGTAGCTCTTTCCAGAAAAACTGAGTTGGAATATCTAAGTTATTTTGTTCAACAAACTTTTCTGATAAGCCTGCGTAGTGCGCCATTTTTGTAATTATGCGTCGCTTCTCATCAGCATTAATAAAGCCACCTTTAGCAAGCGCAGGGATTAACTCATTTACAGTAAACTCTTCAACTTCAGGTAATAACTCATCAAGATCTTTAGCTTGTAAATCGGCGTTAAGTGCTTTGTGATACCAAGCAGTCGCTGCAAAGTAAGGTAGGCGGTTAGCGGCTTTAATCGGGCCGTCGCGCTTAATACCAATGTCAGTAGGTGATACGAGAACAACACCGTTTATGTACATCCACTGACTGTTTTGAAGCTCATGAGCGAGTCCAGATACACGTTTTGTACCGTAGCTTTCACCAATTAAAAATTTAGGCGAGCGCCAGCGCTGTGCTCTATTTACAAAAGTATTTAACCACTCAGCAAGGTATTTAATATCGGCATTAACACCAAAAAATAACTCTTTTTGTTTTGCTTTGGAAGGCAGTTCGCCTTTTTCGTTTTCAAGTACGCGAGAATAGCCAGTATTTACCGGGTTTACGTAAACAATATCGGCAATGTCAAGTACAGAATATGGGTTGTCTTTTACGCCATAAGGTTGAATTGGATAGCCTTCGTCATCAATTTTTAATACGCGAGGGCCAGTATAAGCAAGATGCATCCATACAGAAGCCGAACCCGGCCCGCCATTAAATGAAATAAGTAATGGGCGAGCTGTCCTGTCGTCAACTTTGTCACGTGTGTAGTAGGTGTATTGTAGTGTAGCAACCGCGTCGCCTTTATCATCCCATACAGGTTGTGTGCCTGTAGCTACGGTATAACTAAAACGCTGGCCATTAATTTTAGCCTTATGTTGGGTAACTACTTTGCTGTCTACATCAATACGACGTTGATTATCGGCAAGCGTGCTTGTACTAATTATTAATGCAATAACGGTTATCGGTAAACTGATAATACGACTAAGCTTCATTAGGTGTCCTTATTATTGTTGATACATCATTAAAGATAAAAATGAGTTAAATAACAAAAGTATTGAGACTAGTGGCCGATAATACTGGTTAAGTAAGGTATTAATACATTGAAAGGCGCGTATTAATCGCTTTTATAGTTATTTTGGATTTACTTTCTTTATTTAGTTAATTGCAAAATTCAGGTATATTGCGGCCTACTTGTATTGATTTTTTATACAGGCTATCACCAAAAAATCTAACGGATTACGCTTTCAAGCACATAAGTGCACTCTACACCGGATGTTTATGACTAATGCTATTGCAGTAATTGCGTGGTATTTGTCGTTTTGTGGTAAAACTAATTAAAGGTAAAGAGAAGCTTTATGCAAAGAGTATTAGTGGTTGAAGACAGTAAAGTAGTGCAGCAGGTACTTCGCCACTTAACTGCACAATACCTTGATGTGGCAATCGATTTTGCTTGGTCTTTAGCTGAATGTGCCACTTACGTAGAAAAATACGACTACACGCTTGCGTTAGTTGATTTAACCTTGCCAGATGCTCCTCACGGTGAAGTCGCAAAATATACTTTATCTAAAAAGATTCCTACGGTTGTTTTAACCTCAAAAATAGATGAGTACAAGCGCCAACAAATGCTTGAATTAGGTGTCGTTGATTATGTTATTAAAGATAATCGCGACTCTTACCATTACGCCGTTAAACTCGTTGCGCAATTGCTAAGAAACCAAGGTTGTAAAGCATTAGTAGCAGATGATTCATTACTGAGCCGCTCGTTAATGAAGCAAATGCTTGAAAAGCAATTGTTTGATGTGACAGATGCCCACGATGGACAACAAGCACTCGAAATATTAAAAGCTAATCCTGATATAAAGCTACTTATGACCGACTACGCTATGCCTTCTATGGATGGCTTTGAACTTGTTAAAGCGGTACGTAACTTTAGAGGCCGAGACGACTTAGCAATTATTGGCTTGTCGGGCGCGGGGAAACATGGCCTATCAGCGCGATTTATTAAATATGGCGCCAATGACTTTTTAACAAAGCCATTTATGAATGAGGAGTTTCATTGTCGAGTACTTCAAACAATGGAGCAACTATCGTTAATTTCAGATATTAAAGAAAGCGCGCATAGGGATCATTTAACAGGGCTTCATAATCGACGCTATTTTTATCAATATGCAGAAAAGCTCCTTAAAAGTAAAAACCAGAAAAATACTCTCGCATTGTTAGATATCGATTTTTTCAAAAATATTAACGATACATTAGGCCATGAGGGTGGCGATCAGGCTTTAAAGCAGGTTGGTTCATTAATCCGCACTACGTTTTCAAAGTTTACAGTTGCACGGGTTGGTGGAGAAGAGTTTGCCATAATATTACCTGAGATAGAGCTTGAACGTGGTCGTGAATACTTTGAAGCATTTAGAAAAAAGCTGGCTAGTTACGATTTTTCTATCAGCGATAAATCAATTAAAATTACTACAAGTATAGGCTTGGCAGACTTTCAAGACACTAGCTTGACGCAGGCAATGCGTGTTGCTGACAAAGCATTATACGAAGCTAAAAACCAAGGAAGAAACTGCGTGGTATAGCTCTGTTATATAAAGCTAAGCATGCAATTAATATATTGCACGCACCAATGTAGATAACTTGTTAAATTAACGCACCTAATTGGTGCGTTTTTTTTGTTATTTAGTTTCTGTTTTTCACTAACTTATTGTTTTAAAAAATATAAAAATAGTGGCACAAAGGTTGGATTGTTTAACCCAACAGGATAACAATAAAGAGTCCGAGGGGGCCGCTATGAAAATGATTAGTGCAATCATAAAACCATTTAAATTAGACGACGTGCGTGAAGCACTCGCTGATTTAGGAATTGAGGGGATGACAGTAGTTGATGTTAAAGGTTTTGGACGTCAACGAGGTCATACTGAGTTATATCGTGGTGCAGAATACCAAGTAGATTTTATTCCTAAGATCAAACTTGAAATTGCAACTCGTACTGAAAATTGTCAACGCGTTGTTGAAGCAATTACTAAAATTGCATCAACAGGTAAAATCGGTGATGGGAAAATTTTCGTGTACGACTTAGATCAAATTGTTCGTATCCGTACTGGCGAACTTGACGAAGAAGCAATTTAAGGGGGTCTCATGGAAAATACAATAATAGAACTAAAGTTTTCACTCGATACCTTCTATTTTTTAATATCAGGTATATTAGTAATGTGGATGGCAGCAGGTTTTGCCATGTTAGAAGCGGGCTTAGTTCGCTCTAAAAACACAGCTGAAATTTTAACTAAAAATGTCGCGCTGTATTCAATTGCATGTACGATGTTTTTATTAGTTGGCTACAACATTATGTATGTAGACAATGCCGAAGGTGGTTTTATTCCTTCAATAGGCGCTTTAATTGGCACACAAGCTGCTGATGCTGACCATTCTTTAGAATCTGATTTTTTCTTCCAAGTAGTATTTGTTGCAACGGCTATGTCGATTGTATCGGGTGCAGTTGCTGAGCGTATGAAGCTATGGGCTTTCCTTGGCTTTGCTGTAGTACTAACTGGTTTTATTTACCCTATTGAAGGTTACTGGACATGGGGTGGTGGTTTCTTATCTGAAATGGGCTTTGTAGATTTTGCAGGTTCTGCAATTGTACATGGCGCAGGTGCAGCTGCTGCACTAGCGGGTGTACTAATCCTAGGTGCTCGTAAAGGAAAATATGGTAAAAACGGTGAAATATACCCAATTCCAGGTTCAAACTTACCACTTGCTACACTAGGTACATTTATTTTATGGATGGGTTGGTTTGGTTTTAACGGTGGTTCTCAATTACTACTTTCGGATAAAGAAAACGCAACTGCGGTAGGTCAAATATTACTTAATACTAATGCAGCTGCTGCAATGGGTGCTATTGCTGCACTGTTTGTATGTAAGATACTTTGGGGCAAATCAGATTTAACCATGGTATTAAACGGTGCATTAGCAGGTTTAGTTGTAATTACTGCTGACCCACTTTCACCTTCTCCATTAATGGCATGTTTACTAGGTTTACTTGGTGGCTCATTAGTTGTGTTTAGCATTATAGCACTTGATAAAGTTAAGATTGACGATCCAGTAGGTGCTATCTCTGTACACGGTGTGTGTGGTGCATTAGGTATTATGTTAGTACCGCTAACCAATGGTGATGCAAGCTTTGTCAATCAGTTAATTGGTTTAGTGTGTATTCTTGCCTTTGTATTTGTAGCATCATTTATTGTTTGGACTGTGCTTAACAAAACAATGGGTATACGAGTAACTGAAGAGGAAGAACTAAACGGTATGGATCAACACGATTGTGGTATTGAAGCCTACCCAGAGTTTGTTTCTGTTAGAAATAGCTAATAGTTTATTTAAATAATAGTGTGTTTACATAAAGCCCTACTTCGGTAGGGCTTTTTTTGTTTCAGGGGGGGTTAACTTTTCGGATGTTAGGATATGCCCAATATGCTAAGCTCACACTCGTGAATAACCCTTGGAATAAATTACACTTAAATGGCCGACAATAAAAAAACACCTACCAGCAAACCTGCAGCTAAACGTGCTAGTAAATCGTCAAGCACGACAAAAAAAAGCACATCAAAGGGTAGTAAAAAAACAGTGAATCCCACTGTTAAACGCTCTTTTATGAGAAAAACATGGTCAGTGTTTTGGAAATTCAGCTTGGCTGTTTTTATTGCAATGGCAATGTATTTCATTTATTTAGATTCAAAAACTACACGTATATTTGAAGGTAATAAATGGCAACTTCCAGCGCAAGTGTATGCTCGTTCTATGGAGTTCTATCCGGGGCAATTTTTATCAAGCCAAGAAGTTGTGTTTGAGTTAGAGCGTCTACATTATTCATCTGTTAATAGATTAAGCAGAACAGGGCAGTTTGTTAAAACAGCAGATAGCATCAAGATTTATCGCCGTGATTTTGAATTTTATGATGGCCTTGAAGAATCACATATTATTGAACTTCGTTTTGCAGGGCAAAAAGTTGCGACTATTAAAGATAAGTTCGGCAGGCGTTTAAACTCTGCTCGCCTAGAACCTGTGCAAATAGCGCGAATTGGCAACGACTCTAAACAAGATAGAGAATTTGTACCGCTAGATAAGTTCCCAGCCATGCTTAAAGATACGCTACTGGTAGTTGAAGACCGTGATTTTTATGATCACCATGGTGTGTCGGTGTTTTCTATTTTACGTGCGCTTTATTCAAATATTAAAGCGGGACGCACCGTTCAAGGTGGCAGTACGCTTACTCAGCAATTAGCTAAAAATATTTACCTCACGCGTGAGCGTTCTTTAGTACGAAAAATAAATGAGGCCTTTATTGCCCTTATTTTAGATTATCGCTATTCAAAAGATCAGATATTAGAAGCTTACTTAAATGAGGTATACCTAGGGCAGTCATACAACCAAGGTATCCATGGTATGGGGCTTGCTTCTGACTTTTACTTTTCAAAGCCTGTAGACGAGCTTGAGTACGATCAAATTGCTCTGCTGGTGGCAATGGTTAAAGGCCCATCTTATTACAACCCACGTCGTTATAAAGAGCGCACAATGGAGCGCAGGGACTTAGTGCTGCGTCTAATGGTCGAAAATAAGTTACTTAGCACAAAAGAGTACCGTGCATCGCTTAATCGCCCAATTGATATTGCGCCAATGAAAGCCAGTTTACAAAAATCATACCCAGGCTATTTAGAGCTAGTAAACAGAGAGTTAAATGAATTATTACCTGATCAGCAAACACTTGATGCAGGCGTAAGAGTATTTACTTATTTTGACTTGCAAAAGCAAACAGCAATGGAAGAGTCGATTGAAAAGAGTTTACCGTACTTGGAAAATCGCCCTAGAACTGAAAAACTAGAAGCAGCCATGATCTCTGTTAATGTAGAAAAAGGCGGTGTTTCTGCACTTATTGCTGGTCGCGATGTTCGATATTCAGGATTTAACCGTGTTTTAGACACAAAACGTAATATAGGCTCGCTTGTAAAACCTGCCGTGTATTTAACCGCACTGCAATTGCCACATTATAATTTAGCTACTTTGCTTGATGACTCGCCAGTACAGGTCACAAATGAGCAAGGTAAAGTGTGGCAACCAGAAAATTTTGACCACCAATACCGTGGTGCAATTCCACTTTATAAAGCATTTAGTAACAGTATAAATATCCCAGCGGTTAATTTAGGCCTCGATGTAGGTGTTGATAAAGTAGTAAATACATTGAAAGGTTTAGGCGCAACAGGGGCGATAGACGAATACCCATCGCTGCTTTTAGGGGCTGTTGAAATGTCGAGTTTTGAAGTGGCTCAGCTTTATACAACAATTGCTGCAGATGGCGAATATAAAAAGCTCACTGCAATTTCGGCATTAACTGACTCTGTTGGTAAAGTACTTTATAAGCATAAAGTAAATGCAGAGCCTCGTTTTGATAAATCTGCAATGTATATGACCAAATACGCAATGAAACGCGTAACGAAAGATGGCACTGCTAAACGCTTAAATTTACACTTTCCGTCAATCCAGCTCGCTGGTAAAACAGGGACCAGCAACGATTTACGTGATAGTTGGTTTGCAGGCTTTGATCAAAATACAGTGACTGTTGCGTGGCTTGGTCGAGATGACAACAAAAGCACTGGTTTAACAGGTAGCGTAGGCGCATTAGAAGCATATATTCGTTACTTAAAACCACTTAACCCACAAGCAATAGCTGATACGCGTCCACCATCAATACGCTGGGCATTTGTAAATGAACAAACGGGTAAGCAGGCACCACCAGGATGTGGCAAGGTGATTCAGCTACCGCTTAGGGCGAGTGAGTTCGAGCCTAGGCCACAATGTATTCGTTAATAAAACAGAGCCCTTAATAATAAAACCGCTAACTCAGCGGTTTTTATTATATTTAGCTTAACTATCTAGCAGTTCGAATTAGTAATTAAATAAATTTTAATTGGTTTTATTACCATATTTTTTAGAAATTATTTAAAAATTAGTGAGTATAACTAATTTTTAAATAGCATTATTCGAGATTAAAAAAAGCTTTTGTAAATATTTTGTTTACGTTGCGGTTATTTAAATTATTGCTGGTTGATATTCTTTTTTTATTTCTTTAAATTAACACTTTAAATTTTTATATTATACAAATAAATACGCTAAAATCATTTTAAGTGTTTGTTTTTATTTGTTTTTAATTTTAATTTTATCTTGGATTAATTAACATATTTACAATTTGTACTCTTTTGTTACTCTCTGTATGCATTTTGTTTAAAGTGCTAAAATAATTATAAACTTTACAGGGATAAGAATATGAAAAATATATTCAAAAAAAATCTTACAGCAATAGCGGTTCTTGCTTCTCTCGGGGTTACTCTCCCAGCAGCTGCATCTGATGTTGTAGGGTCTATTAATAATATTTCTACTACTGCAGGGTATACAGTAAAAGTCAAAAACCCAGCAACAGGGTTAGAAAGAACACTAAGTATTTCTGATGATGGATCTTTTCGTTTTGCATCTTTACCTTCTGGTAGTTATCAAATACAAATTATAAAAAATGGTGCTGTTGTTGCAGAAGATAACGTTCGAGTTTCGTTAGGAGCAAATGCAAGAGCCAGTTTTGATTTAGCTCAAGTTAGTGACTCTGGGCCTGAAGTAATCCAAGTATTAGGTGCTCGTATATCTTCAATTGATTTAACTACAGCTGATTCGGGGTTAGTAATTACTGATGCTGAAATAGACCGTATGCCTATAAACAGAGACCTTACATCTGTTGCGCTATTAGCGCCAGGAGCGGTTAAAGGTGATAGTGCATTTGGAAACACCGCTTCTTTTGGTGGTTCATCGGTTGCTGAAAATGCATGTTATATAAACGGGTTAGAAGTTACTAATACTCGCCAAGGTCTTGGTTGTGGTGAAGTACCTTTCGAATTTTACGACCAATTTCAAGTTAAAACAGGCGGTTATTCCGCGAAGTTTGGTCGTGCAACCGGTGGTACTATTAATACAACTACTAAAAGTGGTACAAATGAGTGGGAATTTGCGGCAGTCGTACAATTTCAACCTGACTCTTTACAAGAAGAGGGCAGCATCTCTCGTGGTAATAATGGCGCTGGCCAAATTTTCAGAGATGAAAGCCTAGATTCAGATAGCAAAACTGATGTAACGTTTTCTGCTGGTGGTCCACTAATCGAAGATACACTGTTTTTCTACGGCTTGATAAACCCAAGGGATACAGAATCTACATATACTTGGGGTGGAGATGAGTTCTCGCCAAATGATCAATACCGCAACGAATCAGCTTCTGGTGGTGATAATTTATTCTGGGGTGGTAAGCTTGATTGGGATATTAATGAAAACCACAGATTAAGCTACTTTGCGTACTCTAACCGTCGTGATATTGAGCGCTCTGTTTATGAATATGATAATGGGACAGTTGGAGATCGTATTGATGGCGCTCTTCTCAAGCGTGGTGGTGAAGCGCAAAGTTTAAGCTACACAGGTGTGTTAACTGAAAACTTAGTAGTGACGGCAATGGCTGGTAATATTAAGACAGAGTATGAAACACAATCTGAGAACTTAGTTTGTCCTTCAATTACAGATTCACGCGGCACAGCTAACCCAATTACAGGTTGTGGCGCAGGTGGTAGTTTTGGTGCTAATAATGATGAAAACACACAATACCGCTTAGATGTCGAGTATGTCTGGAATGATCATGAAATAACATTTGGTATAGATTATCAAGAGCGTAAGTCAGAAAATGTAAGTAGCCCAATTGGCGGGCATAGTTATGACTACAGAACTTTAGCGGATAATGGTAGTTGGCAAGCTGATAACGGTGCATTGACAAATAATACAGGAGCTGCGCTTGATTATGTAGAGGATCGTATCTTCGATGGTGGTGGTAGTTTTGAATCAGAATTAACCGCTTACTACATTGAAGATCAGTGGCAAGTAACTGATGATTTCTCTGTAAAAGTTGGCCTACGTATTGATGAATTTGATAGCTGGGGTACTACCGGTAAACTATTAACTAGTTTTGAAACGGATATAGCTCCTAGATTAGGTTTTACGTGGGATCCTACGGGTACTGGCGATACTAAGGTATATGGTACATATGGGCGTTATTACTTACCAGTTGCTAATAACACTATTTTTAGAGCTGCATCTGGTGTTAGTGATATCACGACAGCTTATACTTATACTGGTGTTGATTCACAAACTGGTGCCCCTACAGGGCTATCACCACTTGCGGACACGCTTGGGAGTGGCGGAGCTCAAAACTCACAGCAAGTAAGTGGCGTGCCTGTAATACCTGAAAAAGATATTTTCCAAGCTCAAGAGGCGGAACCATTTTCTAAAGATGAATATATTATAGGTATACAGCAAGCCTTAAATGATGAATATACAGTTGGTGTAAAAGGTATTTACCGTGAAGTTGCAACTGCACTAGATGATTACTGTGGACGATATGCATACCCATACTGTGTAATGATAAACCCAGGTGACTCTTCTAGTTGGTACAGCGATGGTTACTATTGGAATGGTACAGATTGGGGGGATTCATCTTTTGATAATGACGGAGTTCCAGATAGTGGTTCGTTAACTACTTATTCGGCGGATACGATAGGCTTACCTAAAGCAAATAATGAGTATACAGCAGTTGAGTTTAGCTTAGATTACAAGGCTGATACTATTCGTTACCAGTTTGGCTATACATGGGCTAGAAGTGTTGGTAACTTTGAAGGCGCTGTTAAATCAGATATTGGTCAAGCAGATGCTGGTATTACTCAAGACTTTGACTTCCCTGCTGTTATGGATGGTTCACAAGGCTATCAACCTAATGATAGACGCCATACCTTTAAGTTCTTTGGTAGCTGGGAGCCTATGGAGGATCTAACCGTTGGCTGGAATGCAACCTTACAAAGTGGTCGTCCTAAAAGCTTATTTGGTCAAGGTTATCCGTCAAATGATCCAAATTTAAACGGTGGTTGGGGAGATACTTTTTACATCTACACTAACGAATGCCCTGATACAAACAGCAATGGCGAGTGTGAGCAAGATGAAAAAATCTATGAGAAGCACAGCCGTGGCACGAATGGTCGTACACCTTGGGTATTTAACTTAGATTTATCTGCCGCTTACGACTTTACTATCTCAGATATTGATATGAGAGCATCTGTTAATGTCTTTAACATTTTCAACTCACAAACTGAGTCGTCGTTGAATGAGCACTATGAGCAAAATGAAGGCGAAGTAAATGCTTATCATGATGCTGCGTACTCTTGGCAAACCCCGCGTTATGTTCGATTAGGTATCGAAGCTCGCTTCTGATATTACTAATTACCTCTACTAAAAACCCTTCTGAATAGAAGGGTTTTTTATTTTAAAATTACTTGTTTTTTAACGCTTAAGATTTAAAAAACTGCATTGATTTGGTTAAATCATTAGATAAGCGACTTAATTGCTGTGCATCTTGTAGCGTTGATTGAGCCGATGTTAGCGTTTGATCTGCTAAATTACTCACCTCTTGCGAATCATTCAATGCTTGTGTTGTTGCATTTGATTGCTGTTTAACACGCTCTGCAATTACTTCACCTTGATGTTTAATATCGCCCATACTTTGCTCTGCACTTTGCAATACTTCATTGGTTTGATTGGCTGCTTTTACTGATTGCTCCATTTTTTCAACACTTGAGCGCATTTTTTGCTGGGTGTCGTCAGATGCTTGTTGTAAAGAGCTAATAATTTGATGTATTTCTTGGGTTTGTGTTTGTGTACGCTGAGCAAGTGTTCTTACCTCATCAGCTACAACGGCAAATCCACGGCCATGCTCGCCGGCTCGCGCGGCTTCAATAGCGGCATTAAGTGCAAGCAAGTTTGTTTGATCGGCTATTTCACTGATCCCTTTACTTACTTTGCTAATTTCTTGGCTATCTTGTGCTAGTTTATCGAGCGCTTGTTGGCTCTCTGCAAATTCAATTTGGAGGTCTTGCATATATTTAGCAAGCTCCATTGTATTATCTGAACCTTGTTTCACATGAACTGCAGCATTTTGTGCGGTAAGCGTAGCTTGATGCGCTGACTCTTCAACTGCAAGTGCGTTTTGAGCCATATCGCTTAGTGCATTATAAATGGCATTGACTCGAATTTGCTGTTTTGAAACATCATTGCTTGTTTCGCTACTCGCATGTGATAGCGATTTAGTTGCGTCGCATAGCTCTTCTGTACTTGCTTTAACATCAAATAATAAATGTGAAAATGCATTAAGTAATGCATTGTAGCGCGATGCAATAATTCCCATTTCATCATTAGTGCTCGAATCGATAGTGGCATTTAAGTCGCCATTCGCGGCTCTATTAGCGGCATCAGCAAAGCGATTAATGGTATCAACAACTGCAAAATAAAAACCAATCATCAAATAAAATGCAAATAGCAAACTGATCAATGAAGCAGCTAAAACAAGATTTCGTGTCCACTGTTGAGTTTGTAGTTTTGCCTCAATAAGGCTCTCAAGGGTTGGAATGCTCTTACTAACAAGTTGATTAATACTGCTGTGAACATTGTTTGTTAGTTTAGTAAATTCTGATTGAGTTAATAGAATATCGTCTGGCTCAAGTAGTTTTTCATCTATCGCGTTTTTAAATGCACCCACAGCACTGTGTAAACTAGTTAAAGGAGGCATGAGCGCTTTGTTTACTGATTTATCTGCATTGGTGGCTACATTGAGTATTTTATCGAGTTGTTTTTCGTATAAAGGAAGTGACTTATTAAAATTTGAAAGTGCTATAAACGTATCGGGCGTAAAACGGTTACTAGCTAAAACAGTATTAGCGCTTTGCGCTGTTGAGTTTATTTGCATTATAAGTGCAGGAATTGGCGTGACTAAAGAGCGGTTTACATAAGCGCTTGCTAACTGACTGTCTAAGGCTAGATTTGATTGAATAGAAACAAGTTCAAGTACTTCATTTGCTTGTGTGTCTTTTATGTCAAAGCCGAGTGAGCGAGCTATTTTTATATTTTGATTCGTATCTCCCTGCATTTGATTTGAAAGTATAGCTCTGTAGCCTTTTAAGCCTTGCTGTTGCATTTTTGAAACAGTAATACTTTCACTTAATAACGAGACTAAAAAAAACAAACTAAGTGATAGAGGAACGAGTAAAATTCCAAACATTAAGCTGATTTTAGTTTTGTATTTTAAGTTTGCCATTAGCTGGATAGCGGGAAAAGAAAATTGGCGTAATCCTGACATAAGGCTCTCTTGTATTTTTTGTAATAGAGTAAAGGTGAATAGACCTTGTTATGCTTAATTATCATTCATTTATAGTACACTACAAATAAAAAAAGCCCTTTCGGGCTTTTTTCAATCTTTAGTCTTAATTACATACTTAAAAACAAGTGGTTACAAATGTATAAATAGTAATTTTTAGCTTAAAGTTTAGCAAACGAGCGTTCCGCTGCCGCTATTGTGTCTTTTACTTCTTGCTCAGTATGCGCAGCACATACAAAACCAGCCTCAAATGCTGATGGGGCAAGGTAAACGCCTTCTTCAAGCATGAGGTGGAAAAAACGTTTGAAGCGCTCTAGGTCACACTCAGTTGCTTGCTTGTATGTCGTTACTTTTTCAGCATCAGTAAAAAAGAATCCATACATGCCGCCCGCATAGTTAGTTGTTAGCGCAACACCGGCTTTTTTAGCACCAGCTTCAAAGCCTTCACAAATTGCTTTTGAAATAGCTTCTAACTTATCGTGAAGGCCAGGCTCACTTAATAGCTCAAGTGATTTTAAACCTGCAGCCATTGCAATAGGGTTACCAGAAAGAGTACCAGCTTGGTAAACTGGTCCTACAGGCGCAATGTAATCCATTATTTCAGTTTTACCACCAAACGCGCCAACTGGCATGCCGCCGCCAATTACTTTACCTAAACACGTAAGATCTGGTTTAATGTTGTAATAAGCTTGTGCACCGCCAAGTGCAACACGAAAGCCTGTCATTACTTCATCAAAAATAAGTACTGATTTATATTCGTCACACACATCACGCAAACCTTCTAAAAAGCCAGGCACTGGTGGAATACAGTTCATGTTACCGGCTACTGGCTCTACAATAATGCAGGCAATTTCGTCTGCGTATTTTGCAAAAATAGCTTTTACTTCATCTAGATTATTAAACGAAACTGTAAGTGTATGCTTAGCAAAGTCTTCAGGAATACCTGGAGAATTAGGCACACCCATTGTTAGCGCACCAGAACCTGCCTTAACTAATAACGAGTCAGCGTGACCGTGGTAACAACCTTCAAATTTTAATATTTTATCGCGACCGGTAAAGCCACGTGCTAAACGAATTGCACTCATTGTTGCTTCAGTGCCTGAGCTAACCATGCGTACTTTTTCGATTGATGGAACTAGCTCTTTTACTTTTTCAGCCATTAATATTTCGGCTTCAGTTGGTGCGCCATAGCTAAGGCCATTTTCTACAGCTTCGTGTACAGCTTGTTTAATTGCAGGGTGATTATGGCCCATGATCATAGGCCCCCAAGAGCCAACATAATCAATGTAACGATTACCGTCGGCATCAAATGTAAACGCGCCTTCTGCTTTTGTAATGAATAGTGGCGTACCGCCTACACCATTAAAAGCACGAACTGGTGAGTTTACGCCACCAGGAATAGAAGCTTGGGCGCGTTCAAATAAGTCTTGGCTAATTGTCATGAAAAATCCTATAAATTGTCACTTAAAAGAGGGTTAGCTGTCGCGTTTGCGGCTAAACCAAGGTACGTCTACTTCATACTTATCGACTTTGTTTTCTACGCCGAGTGTTAAAGCAAACAGTGCCATACGAATTAATACGCCATTTTGTACTTGGCGGAATATTGCTAAATTGTCGTTACTGTTTAAGTCGTTATCAAGCTCGTTGGCTTCTAAGCGACTGTCACGTGGAAGAGGATGCATTAATACAGAGTTAGGCTTACAGTGAGCGCTGTAAATAGATTGGCTAATCCTAAAACCGCCACGGTATTTATTTGCTTCTTCT